>JAJSLM010000017.1 GCA_026127925.1 Thermoplasmatales archaeon | reverse complement strand
AAAAAAATGGAGATTTGTATATTCCGTGAAGTTGAAATCAATAAGACCATTTTCTGTTCTCCAGTTTAGGTGGAAAAGGACTTGAAAGTTTTCGAGATATTGTTGGCAACATTCAATATTGTTGGCAAAATGTGTGATTCAGATGCCTAGAAAACCAGCAGAGTCTCTGTGCAAAATTTGTGGTGCAAATGCAACAGTGAAGGTCAACTACGCAACGGGGAGTGGAGGAACAGTTTACTTGTACGAGATTTACACCCACAAGAACGGGACGGTTCATTACTTCAGGCCGGGAAAAGTTTTACAAAAACGGGATGCGTTCAGTGACTTTGAAGAGATGCTAAGAACCAAGATGAAGGATGGGGAGTACAGATTCAAAGATATAAAGAAGCTTTTTGAATCATTTCGCGGCTCATCAGCAAGCAACACCATGGTGCAGAGATACATTGAGAAAGGGATGAGGGCAAAACTTATCAGGAAGTCAGTCGAAGACGGGATGAAAGTCGTTAAGATTCAAGAAACATCTGTATCTTATCATATTTCAGACTCAGCAGTGGCAATGTCAATTCTTCTCAAGTTCTTAAACGAAGGTGAAAGCCTACTCAATAGGATCCCGATAAATATACCTACAGGGATCATAGACACTATCAGTGAACTTAACATTGAATCATTCGACAAATTTGGCAAGATATCGGAGGGAAACGTGGAGATAGCATTTTCTTTTACCGGACAGACCGGGATTGGAGTGGGTTTAAGGAGATCCCTGGGTCCTTCTGAGAGTGATTTCCTTTTCGTCACCAGTCGATTCACTTTTTCCGAGCATTCACTGAAGTTTGCACTACCGCTTGACACAGGTTCCCTCAGAATTCATATAACCAAGGAATGGGAAAAACCTGTGCACGTCAGAAAACGTTTATTAGATGGTATAAAGGAAACCAACCCCGATAGTGTAAGGAAGGGGTTCTTAAGCGACGGTCTGAGTTTTGCCGAGGTCGAATTTGGCAAGTCTAGCAAGGGAGAGGCAGTTGTAGTCTCTTGGTAGGTGTGGCTCTTATTACCTCATCTAGTCAACTCTGTATATTTATCAATGAATGAGAATATATAACTCTCCGTATTTGTAATGGAAAGTTCAATTGAATTCGACATTCAGTTGGATATCCTCGAGAAAAATACTTTTATTCTTTCCTCTCAATTTCTTCTTTTATTAACTACTTTCAAAAGTGTACCAAATAGTTAATGTACGAGTTTAAGAAGTGATTACAGGATGTATCATAATAAAAAGGATGATTACGAATGATCTTGGCTTGGACAACCATACTGGATTTTGCCCTGACTTTCGTCGTAGGACTGCTGTTCGGGCTGGCCATTAAGAAGGGACTGGTGGCGTTCGTGCTTGCGCTCGTTGGCTTCGTCATTGCAGGTTATGTCGGGTTGACTTTTGTTCCTAAGATTTCGTTCAGTTATGAAGTAACTAAGTTTATCACTTATGTTGTAACTTATATCCACGACATTAAGCTAGGCGCAATTGCAGTATCTCTGACGGTTATACTGTTTCTGATAGGCCTTGCAATTGGGCTCTGGAAGGGTTAAGTTAATTTTTGTTTTTTAATT
>JAJSLM010000016.1 GCA_026127925.1 Thermoplasmatales archaeon | reverse complement strand
TGCTATCGTTAAAAGTGTGGTTCCTTTCCAATATTTCTAGGCCTATTCCTTTCGTTAGTCATCCAGATCTTCACGCTCTCTTTCCGGCTTAATCGCCCGCACATATCATCTGTAGGCTGTTCTTTAACTACTAAAAGGAATTAAATAAACATGTGAATTGTAAATTCTTTGCAGTTAATGAGTGGGGAGTTTGCGCCCACTTAGTGCTTATTTAACGGGCAACATGGATATATAGTTCTTTTTGGCTCCTGTAATACTCTACTTCGAACCTGTCATCATCTATGTTCCCTTCATTCCGTTTTACCATCAGTTCAAACAGCTCTGGCAGTCCTGCAATGTTTTTTCCAGTCTGACAGCTTTTCCCTGTCATACTTGTAACTTAATTGAAGTGAAATTATGCATTAAAAAATGTATACATTTTCCATGAAAATTTGTCTACACTTTGGGAGATCACTTTCCAAACCTCCATAACTGACTATGGATTGGCTTCGATTACTACAAAAAAATTGAAATGTTGTGATGAGAGTATATAAGCAAATAATTTTTATTCAATTATACAAATATATTAAATAATATTCGCTTAAAAGTTTACAACGCGGGGAGAGGGATTCGAACCCTCGCACTCATAGAGAAACAGCTTAGCAGGCTGCCGCCGTACCACTGGGCCATCCCCGCCTAAGTGCCAAATCGATCCTGTAGATCGTTAGCTACCTGTTCCAAGACTTCCTCGAAATCGTCGTTCTCAAGGGATACGACCTCTCCAGACGTCAACGTGATCTTCGCGTAGTATGTCTCGCCATCTTTCGAAATCTCAACCTCAGCCAACTTATCACTCATTGCAACCAATACCGGATTTACTTTCTAATAATATATGTTCCGATTCAAGATAGGAGGGGGCGATGAATAATTAAATATGGGTACTACAATATCCAATCGATTAAAGATGTCAAAAGTTCTATTGGAAACGACGTTGGGCAATATAAAGCTCGATATCGATGAAGGAAGCATGCCTATTACCGCAGGTAATTTTAGAAAGTTAGTTGAAAAGGGATTTTACAATGGTGTAGTATTCCACAGGGTTATCCCAGGATTCATGATTCAAGGTGGTGATCCCACTGGAACAGGGATGGGAGGTCCAGGCTACTCAATTAAGGATGAATTCTCAAAAAATAACAAAAACAATAGAGGTACAATAGCGATGGCAAACGCTGGCCCTAACACAGGAGGGAGCCAGTTTTTTATAAATGTTGTAAACAACAATTATCTCGATACAAAACACCCTGTGTTTGGGAAAGTGATTGATGGAATGGATGTTGTGGATAAGATCAGCAAAGTTGAGCGCGATCGCAATGACAGGCCGAAGACATCGGTTGTCATAAAATCCGCAAAGGTCATCGGTTAGAGATTTAAGATTCCTGATTCAAAAACCTCCTGGTCTTAAATTTTTTTGATTAAGAAAGCTCTGATCTTTAGCGAGGAGAGGATATCAGAATATGGCGATCAATATATATTTATTTTCAATAAAGGAAAGTATTAATATTGGTATTTTCTGCAGTCACAGGGGGTGTATCGTTGGTAGACTACGTATATGGAAAGGACTTCGATGATGACGACGATGATGATGACGACGATGACGAGGACTAAAAACTAATTCCCTTTTTTATTTTTATTATTGTTGATGATGTAAATGCATTCTATTCTTGAAAACCTGCACCCAATGATAAGAGAAATGCTGACCTCCCTTGGCATTGATTCGTTGACTGATCCGCAGGAGAAGGGAATACCTGTCATTCTTTCAGGGGTGAATTCATTGATAATTGCCCCAACAGGCAGCGGAAAGACCGAGGCCGCGATTCTGCCTATATTTGATCAGATATTGAAGATAAGGCCGGAAAGGATTTCAACACTTTTTATAACCCCGTTACGTGCCCTTAACCGTGATATGCTTGGTCGGCTCGTGAAATATGGGAATTTTCTTGGGATTCGTGTACAGGTCAGACATAGTGATACCTCTACTGCGGCTAGAAAGGAGATTGTGGAGAATCCTGGCGACATACTTGTCACAACACCAGAATCTTTGCAGATTCTGCTTGTTGGGAAGCGATCCTCTGAGGTTTTGAAGCATGTCAGGTATGTAATTGTCGACGAACTTCATGAAAGCTGCCAAAATGAAAGAGGTTCACAATTTGCGGTTGCATTAGAAAGGCTAGAAGATCTTGCAGGAAAATTTCAAAGGATAGGTCTTTCAGCTACGATAGGCAATCCCGAAGAACTCTCTTCATATTTGTCTCCCAAGGACCCCGTTGAAGTGATAAAGTCAGATTCATTGAAGAAAATGAACATAAGTACTTTGATACCTGCAATACCCGCAAAGGATGCAGCGGAAAAGATGGGATGCGATGAAGATCATGCGAGTGCAATAGTCGAGATATGGAGGCTGATTGAATCACACAACGGCACACTTGTATTTGTAAACACAAGGAACGCTGCCGAAGATATAGCCTTCAGGCTAAGGATGCTGCTCAAAGACCCGCCAATTCTTGTGCATCATGGTTCTTTATCCAGGGAAGAAAGAGAGAATGCTGAAAAGGAATTCAAAAATGGAAAGGTTAAGGCGCTCATATGTACATCTTCCCTTGAACTTGGGATAGATATCGGATCAGCGGATTTTGTTATACAGTTCAATTCACCCAGACAGATTAATAAACTAATACAGAGAGTAGGGCGTTCCGGGCACTCGATAGGAAAGACATCTGAAGGCCACATAGTGTGCGGGGACATCATAGAACTGGAAGAATCAATTGCTCTAGTTTCACAGGCTAATGATAGACATCTTGAGCCCGTGCAGATTCAGAAGAAGTCCCAAGCGACGGTTGCGAATCAGTTACTAATGAAATTAAGACTTTCGCGGAATGTAGATGCGCAAATGTTTTACTCAACTGTGAGAAGGGCATATCCATTTATGGATCTCCAGGAATCAGAATACAATGAAGTCCTATCATTTCTTCAGCGAATCCACAGGATCTATCTGGAAGGGAATGTTATCACGCGCAGACGCGGAGCAATAGAGTATTTTGTACAAAACATATCTATGATACCAAGCCAGAAAACCTTTAAGGTAATCGATCTGGTGAATAGGAAATTCATTGGCACTCTCGATGAGAAGTACGTGGTTAGCGAAATAGAGCCTGGATCGTACTTTGTGATAAAAGGTTCCACCTGGAGAGTAATAAAGATGGAGGGCGAAAGGATACTTGTAGAACCTTTTCAGACAGCCGCAATTGCTCCAAAGTGGTCTGGTGACGATATCCCCGTTTTTACGGACGTCACAATGAGGGTGTCTGAAAATAGGAAGTTACATTTTTTGCCGGAATTTCTTGACAGCAAGTCAAAGCATATCCTCCAAGGTTGGTACGAAAATAATCTCGCTACTTTCGACAATGTCGTTATAGAATGCAAATCGAACGAGATTGTCATTCAGATACTGCTGGGAACGAAAGGGAATTTCGCTTTAGCGGAGATCCTTTCAAGTACCATAACAAGGATTACAGGTGAGAGTGTAGAGATGGATTATTCTCCATACCACATTTACCTCCGCAGTTCAAGGATGATTCGTGCCGAGGATGTTAGGAAAATAATATTGAGCGTAAATCCCGATTCATTATACGACTACATTACAGCAATTTCAAGGAGATCTAGATTTTTTAATTCAGTATTTCTTTACGAAGCGAGAAAATTTGGCGTTATAAGCAATGACACTGATCTCAGCAGGATGCGTTTCGAGAAAATAGTTGACGCATATTCGGATTCGCCATTATTCAGCGATACTGTGAGAAAGTTTGTTTTTGATTACATGGATCTTGAAGTGCTTGAGGTATACCTCAGGAAACTAATGTCCGGAGAGCTAAGTATGTCGCTCTCTGACACCTTTACAGAGTCGACGGAACAGTTTCTCACGCATTATTCTGAGAGAGTTGCTCCCCTTCGACCAACAAAGGTTATACTGGAAGCAATAAAGAACAGGCTCCTTAACGATGAGGTTGTCCTCCTTTGCACTTCTTGCGGCAATGTCCGAACACAAAAGATAAAAGATATTGCCTCAATAAAGTGCCCCAATTGCGGGAGCTACCTAGTAGCTTCTCTTTCTCCATACGAGAAAAATATGATGGAAAAAGAAAAGAATCCGGTTGAAAGCGAAAAATGGAGAAGGAGGATAGTGAAGAATGCTCATCTCGTCAAGGAGCGCGGTATATATGCGGTCATGGTTCTTTCTGGGCGTGGGATCGGTCCAGAGACTGCTTCGAGACTGCTTGAAGTCAGGCATCAGAACGAGGAAGATCTAATCCGTGCTATACTGAACAGTGAGATGGAATACGCAAAGAATAGGAGATATTGGGATTAGTCATCTCAGGACCTCCTTCACTGATAAGATCGGCAAAGATCGATGGGCATGAGATACTGTAGCCGAAGCAATGTGTCTCATTTTGCAGGTAGTGTGACACTCCTGTTTCTTGTTAACAGCCCTGTCTCTGGAAAAGCTTGCGAAAGGTTAAAATTCCATGTCTAGTTTACTATATACGACAGATGATGTCTGAAAAGAAGATTCTTAAAATTCTAGAAAAATATAAGATTAAAAATTTTAAAACTCCAATCATTGTGGAAGGGAAGAATGATGTGGCGAGTCTTCGTAAATTGTCGTTCGAAGGCGAGATAATTCAGGTAAACTCTGGAAACAGCCTGCTCGATTTTTCTGAGACACTGGGAAGGTCCTACAAGGAGGTTATCATATTAACGGATTTCGACAGAAAAGGCATGGAACTTAAACACAGGATTGAAACATACCTTGTTGGCTCCGGGTGCACTGTGGACTCTTTCCTATGGAATTCAATCAGGAAATCCATGCCTGTCCGGACTATAGAGGAACTCCCGTTTGCCACCAAGAGAATTCAGGGTGCTAGCATTAATTACTCATAATGCGTTTACGCCATATGGTTTCGAGCTTTAAGATAACTTTCATAGGCACTGGCGGATCATGGCCTACACCAGGACGAGGTCTCCCCGCAGTTGTTGTCCAGGTGGATGAAACAATAAATCTTTTTGACTGTGGTGAAGGAACTCAGAAACAGTTAATGAAGAGTCCAATATCATTCATGGGAATTGACAATGTGTTCATTACACATTTTCATGGAGATCATTTCCTTGGCATTCTGGGGATGATACAGAGCATGTCGTTCAATAACCGGCAAAAACCATTGAATGTATTCGGCCCGAGAGGTGCTATAAAAGTTCTCTCTAACGCATTTAATATTGGTTATTTCAACCTTAAATTTGATCTAATTGTGAATGAACTTGATTATGATAAAAAATACGACTTTGGAAAGTTTTCGATCGCTACATTCAAGAATGATCACACGGTCCCGGCAATGTCCTATAAGATAAGCGAGTACGACCTTGTGAAAATAGATCGTGATAAAGCCGATGAAATCGGTGTTCCTTCAAGAAAGCTGGAAGAACTCCGGGAAAAAGGTTCAATAGAAGTAGAAGGGAATATTTTCACTCTGGACCAGGTTTCCGCTGGCATAAAGAGAGGCAGGTCAATCGTTTACACTGGTGATACGAGGCCAATGGAAGGAATGAAACAATTCGCCAATGGAGCAGATGTTCTGATACACGACACAACGACGGATTCATCTCTTGAACCTGCTGTAAACGAATTTGGTCATTCTTCTTCAAGGCAGGCTGCTGAAATAGCACGTGATGCAAACGTTGGGAAGCTCTTTTTGTTCCACTATAGCCCCAGGTATAACTCTGTCGAAACACTATATAATGAGGCAAAGCATATATTCCCAAATGTGGAATGCAGCAAGGAAATGCTTGAATACGAAGTGTCCGCTCATTCGGTGCTCAGCTGATTCTCCTGTGGAGACAATCTTCCGGCAGCCTCAATTATACGTTCAAGAGCGTGCTCAGTTCCAAGAGTAAGATGCTGTACCATCCGTTCACGCATCATTCTCAAAGCAGCAGAAAGTTCTATTTCCCAGACCACATTTATTCTTGTTTTGCTCGAGGGATCCTTCTCTATCTTTATTTCTTTGAATCCTCTGAATGCTCCGCTGAGATAAATCTCCCTACAAGATTTAGCCTCTCCGTTAACGATGTATTTCATCCTGGATTTTCCGGGAAAGGCAAACTTCACAAGAAACGTGTCGTCATCTTGTTTCGTTATGTTTCGCATGCCATACCAGTATAAGGGGAGGTCCTCCCATTTAGAAATTTTCCCAAAAATTATGTCAATGTCGCAGTCGCATACTCTTGTTACACGGATGTTGGTAAGCTTGTCCATGATTCACTTCACCTTTTCAGAATTCAGCGTTATTCCCTTTGAGAACTGATAGTTTCCAGATCTTTGCTCATAGTTGGATTTCGCCGACCGTTCAAGCCTGTGAAATACGACCTGGGCTATCCTGTCACCTGAATTAAGCTCAATGGGTGAAGAACCGGCATTAAAAAAATAGAGTGTGAGATTTCCGGAAAAACCAGCGTCAATTGCACCAAATGATCCAATTACTCCTTTTCTCGAGTAGCTGGAACGTATCCATATCTCCCCCATCACCGTATCGGGAAACGAGAAGTATTCTAGGGAAGAGACATAGAATCCGGATCCGGCAGGAGCTTCAATGTGCTCTTCGACCCTCTTTCCGAGCCTAATCGATCCAATCCTTATGTCGTATCCATTTGGTGTCAGGGAAGACAAAGAAAAATCCTTGCTAATCAGATTTCCCTCCTTGATCATATCAAGGATTTCATTGTCCGAAAGAACACTCACGAGAATCCCTCTGTTCGACTTGGAGCTGCGTATGTTATCTTCCTTCTGTTCAGCGAGACGTAAAGAATTGCAGCAACAGCAAATGAAATATAATAACTTATGTCCACGCCCCCGAATATGCGTGCAATCGGGCCCACAAAGTAGGGCGCTTGGCTCATAAATGGGATGGAAATTATTATGGCTATTGCGTAGGACATCATTCCGGTAAACTTCTTCCCATGAACGCCGTTCACGTCCCACCTCGCTACCACAAAGTAATGCATGATCAATATTGCAAGCCAGGGTGTGATCCAGTAGTCCAGCATATACAGGAACGTTTCATAAAAACTATAGAATGAATAATACCCGACAATTCCTAAAGAAACGGAAGCGATGGATCCTATGATCAGCCCTATATTTCTCTTAACTTTTTTCGATATAACCATCATGGTTGATGAGTTGCTATAGAGATTGATCGAATTTGCTGCAAGTCCGCCAAGGAACAGCGCAACCATGCCGATGACAAAAAAAGGTCCAAGGAATCTTGCAAGTGCCGTTGCCGGGTTAAAATCTGGTGAAGAGAGGTATGTGAAAGATGCTATACCGATTAAAACACCAAGCATCTCCACCCAGAACGATGCAAGCACGCTTCCAAGAAAAACGAAGGAGAATGTCGATTTTTGCTTCGCTCTGGTAACAAATCTGGAATAGTCTGATGCATAAGGCCCCCATGACATAATGTACGAGAAGGAAGCTGCTACCGTTATTCCAAAGCCAACAAATGCACCAGAGCTTACAGGCGGATGGTAGGATCCAATGCCTGATGGATGAATAATCCACTCAATGGTGATCGCAGCAAACATTATTCCAAGCACTGCAGCCATAACAGTCTCAAAGGACTTTATTGCCTTATGGCCGAAATACGATAGGGCAAACACTATTGCTGCAATAAGCAGGATGGGCACTACAAAATAGAGATTCTTAAAGATGACAACGATAGCAAAGGATGCCAGGACAAGATTTACGGTGAGCCAGCCAAGAGTATTCCCCCATTGAAGCACAGCCATAATCTTAGATCCGATGGCGCCGAATGGGCCCAGGCTCTGTGCCATCTGCATTTTTCTGGTCCTGACACCAACTATGCTCATGTAAGCGAGAAGAGCGCCACCTGTTACGTTCCCTAAGACGAGAGCCAGGATAGAAAGATTTAGCGGCGTTCCGAGGGAAACAGGAATGAATCCAATAGCAAAATCTCCGATAGTGAGATTGGCTGCAAACCAGATGTAAAACATTGCTGAAGGCTTCAGATCAGCATTGATCCGAGCTTTTCCGGTACCAGAAACACTTCCTTCCGGATTATCAATATTTATATTAGTCGACATGAGGTCATATTAAAAACATGTATTTTAATTTCATTTACCTTGTTTTAAAACTAAGGGTTAATAATACAGCGAACCTATTACGTAACATGGATCTGGGTGAAAAGATAGAAGCGGTGTTATACGCCTCAGAAAACCCACTTTCTGCGGACGATATAGCCTTTGCATTGAAAGAGGATAGGGTAGCTGTTGCAACGGCATTGAAAAAATTAATAAAGGAATATAATAATAGAAAGACTTCGTTGTGCATCGTTAGAACAGGAATACGTTATAAACTTCAGCTTAAATCGGAATTCTCTGATTTAGTCATACCTGTTTCCAAGAGGGAACTTGATAAGACTGAAATAGGCATATTGGGATTCATTGCCGCCAATGACAATTGCAAAAGAGGGGACATACTCCAGAAGTTTGGGGAGAAATCACGTGAGATCTTGCAAAGGTTAGAGTCAAGAAAGCTCCTTTCTGCAAAGAAATATCGGAATACAGAACTATTCTCAGTCACGAAGGAATTTTTTCGCTATTTTAATATAGACAGGAAATCTCTGAAAAAGATGGCACTGTCTGAGGGCAAAATAATAGAAGGGGAGGGCAATGCTGCTCAGTCTCGACCAGACATTATCGGCCCAGGGGACCAAGATAGCTCGAATCAATCTGGGAATTGATTGAATAAGTTTTCTGGATAAGTGTTGAAATATCTTTGCGATATTCTCTAGTGTTTTAGGATACTTGATTTCTAGATCTCTAACAAAGCTGATAATTTTATACATATCCATGGTATATTCTGTACCTAGTTGGCGCAGATACTTTCAGGTGCATAAAATTGGAAAGGATAATGTTAATAGGAGGGGGTGGCAGGGAGGATGCGATCGCCAGGAAAATTGTAGAAGCGGGGTCAACGCTCATATCGGTAATGAAGCACAAGAATCCTTCAATTCACAGGTTAAGTTCTGAGACTCATGTTATGGACGAATTAGATTACTTATCCATAGTGGATCTAGCGAAGAGGTCAAATATCGATCTCGTCTTTGTTGGTCCAGATCCTGTTCTTGAGACTCCACTTGTTGACACCCTTGAGAGTAAGGGAATAAAGGTTGCATCACCATCGCAAAGCGCAGCAAGACTTGAAACATCAAAATTTTTCATGAGAGAACTTCTGAAAGAAAATAACATCTCAGGCAACGTAAATTACAAGCTTATCGGCAGTGACGAGGAGCTGCTGAAATTCTTCGAAGACAACGATGGAGAGTTCGCTGTGAAACCTCTGGGGCTTACTGGTGGGAAGGGGGTTAAGGTAATGGGCGAACATCTCCCCGGAAAGGAAGAAGCTATAGGCTATGCCCGTGAAATACTGAAGAGGGAAAGTTCTGTCCTCTTGGAGGAAAAACTGTACGGAGAAGAATTCTCTCTCCAGGCATTTACTGACGGAAAGTATGTTTTACCCATGCCACTGGCACAGGATTATAAAAGAGCATTCGAAGGCGATACCGGTCCAAATACAGGCGGTATGGGCTCAATAAGCGATGCTAATCACCTGCTCCCGTTCATAAGTGGTAGCAGCAGAGACAAGGCATTGGAAATATTGAAAGGTGTCGTGTCTGCAATGCGGAAAGCAAACAATACCTTTAAGGGCGTTATATACGGACAGTTCATGGAAACGTCACAAGGACCTAAGGTAGTAGAGATAAATGCAAGATTTGCCGATCCAGAATCAATGAATGTTCTTACTATATTTGACGGCAACTTCACTGACGTGCTGTTTTCTATTGCCGATGGAACTCTTGGGAATCGGGCTAAATTCCTAAAGAAATCGACCGTCGTGAAATACATAGTTCCAAGGGGCTACGGTACTTCTCCACAGCCGGGCAACCTTGAAATAGACTGGAAAACGGACCTGAAGAATCCTCTGCTCTATTATTCGTCTGTGTCCGGAACGATGGATAAGGTCGAGATGACTTCTTCCAGAGCTCTTGCCTTGGCTGCAATTGGTGATAGCATACCAGATGCTTCAGATATTGTAGAAAAAAACCTTCATCGCATCCGTGGCGAATACTACGTTCGGCACGACATAGGCACAGAAGATCTGATACAAAGGAAGATTGAGAATATCAGGAAACTTTCATCCGCCCACAGATCCTAGGAGTTCTCTGAAGTATTGAGACGACAAAACTGTCATTCAGTTTGAGGAATTTTGTCTGTATTGAGCCTTTACCTTTGTCAAACATTCCTCTCTGGTATCGCATTTCGTCGGAAACGAAGAATTCAAATTCCTCGTCCACAGGCTGCTTCAGCGAGGAATGTGGCTCGAACTTGCCGTCAAATTCCTTCACGTAATTGAATTCACGATCCGAAAGTACCATGCCCCTTTCGAGTTCTTCAGCTTCCACGCCCTTAAGCGCTAGCCCAACTCTTGATCCGCTATCTGCCGAATCAACATCCTCATCATGCATCTGTATCGATTTTATCTGAACTTCTTTATCTATATATGACAAGTTCAATTCCTGATGTTTTTCCACTTTTCCTCCAAGAACAAAGCCTAAAGCAACGACTCCAACGCTTTTTACTTTGAAGAAATGATCTATTATAACTGTGGTATTGCTGAAGATTGGTCTATGTTCTACAGAGTTTATCTCCGATAGGAATTCCATAGGATTTCCAGAAAAAAAATTATAGTTTGAGAGCGAAGTGTTCTTTGTTATGTTTTTCAGTACGTCGATATTCTTGGAATCCCCCGTTATGAAATAGCCGCTCGTCTTTTTCATAAGATCGAGAGCCACTATAACCTCACCAAGATCTTTTGAAATGTTATCTCCGTTTAGTATAGCAATATCAGAAGGATATATTGAATCTGTGAGAGAGGAAACCTTCTCTGGGAATCTGGAAGGGGTTAAGAACGTAAATATGCCGTTATCATCTTTCCTATTAGAAAGTGTTATATCACTTTCTGTGCCTTTTTTAGAGAGCACGCGTGTAAATTCGTCCAGTCCGTATGCAAATATGCTGAGATTCTTAATTTTATCACTTCCTTTATAACTGAAACCTTAACGCGAAATAAAGAATAATTGTTTGCATTGAATCGCGATCTATGGTTTTGTCCTTCTTATTGTTCTCGGGTATGGTATTGCTTCCTTTATATCGGGAAGATGCAGTATCCACATAACTAGCCTGTCGAGGCCTAAACCGAATCCGGAATGCGGAACGCTTCCGTACTTCCTGAGATCGACGTACCAGTAGTAATCGTCAGGATTCATTCCGCTTTCCTTTATCCTCCGGACGAGCTCATCGTAATTCCATATTCTTTCTCCGCCGCCAATGATTTCCCCGTATCCCTCTGGTGCGAGAAGATCGTGGCAAAGTATCTCGGAAGGGTTCTCCGGGTTCTGTCTGTGATAGAACGCTTTGAGTGAAATAGGGTAATCGGTTATAAACACAGGTTTTTGGAAGTGGTTCATTATCCCACGTTCCTCATCGGCTCCAAGGTCATCTCCATACTTCAGGTTCATGCCAAAATCCTGGGCCTTCCTTATAAGCTCTGAGTATTTGATCCTCTCAAATGGAACTTTTATGTTCTCGAGGATGCCGATATCACGTTTCAATAACTCTAGTTCTGGCCTGTTGTTCCGAAGTACCTCCTTTACTATGTACTCTATCATTCTTTCCTCTATTTTCATCATGTCCTCGTTGTTAAGCCACGCTGCCTCCATCTCGGCATGCCAGTATTCGGTTAGATGTCTCCAGGTTCTTGATTTCTCCGCACGAAAACTCGGCGCAATAGTAAACACTCTTTCAAGGCTGAATATAAACGTTTCAAGATAGAACTGTGAGCTCTGAGTAAGATTGACTTCTTCTCCAAAAAATGGAACCTTGAATAGCGTCGACCCACCTTCTGTAGCAGTTGCAACCATCATGGGCGCCTGAACCTGATAATAGCCCTCGTTGTAATAAAAGTCAGTAAACGCTTTGAATACTGTAGATCTGACCTTCAACATGGCCGTAAATTCCCTGCTTCTCAACCAAAGATGGCGGTTATCCAGTTTAAATTCCTCTCCGAGGTCTTTCGACACCGGGAACATCTCGTTCTTTTGATATATTCTATATTCCTTAATCGCTACCTCATAACCAGTAACTGCGCGTTTATCCTCCCTTACAGTTCCAGTGACTTCAAGGCTGCTCTCAACAGTCAAAGATGATAAATCTCTATATGCCTCTGAACTCAATGAATCAGCACTCGCAAGTAGTTGAATTATACTTGTCGAATCTCTGAGAATTATAAAGGATAATTTCCCGCTTGATCTTATCCTGTACACCCATCCACGGAGTTCAACAGTTTTTCCGATCATATCTGGTTTTATTGCCTCTGATATGCTTATCATAACATCTCGGCATTTTCACACATTTAATTAATTTTCTTAGTTATTTATCTCTTATGGTCAAAGATGATAATTTCCGCTCAGACCGGACATGAAATCGTGTACGGGTAGCTCCCGGACTTCGCCAAGTTACGATTAGGCATTATTCTCCTTAGTTCCTCTACAGGAAAAGTTCATTATCTGTTTTGAGAACGTGTTTCTTTTCTTACTGGGATATTCCTAGCAATAAATATTGTTAGCATTGTAAATACGTACGGATCGATCAAATAATTTCCAGTTTGTGAATCGCGGGTAGGAACAGCACTTCGAACATGGGTAAGGCGTTATAGCATTGCTAACGTTCTAAAGTTTATGCACATTCGTCTGACTAAGGAGTTTTTAACATATGCGAGCGGGAATTCCCCCTTCGCAAGATAGGGGATGAAAGCGAGCGAAAAGCTTATAGTATATGGAGTATAATGGTAACTATGTCTTATGAACTGGACAAAGGTGCACATTCT
>JAJSLM010000015.1 GCA_026127925.1 Thermoplasmatales archaeon | reverse complement strand
TGACAAATACCTTCCTCCTGTATTTTACGACCTGGATGAAGTGGTAGTATAATGAATATACAGAATGTGCACCTTTGTCCAGTTCATAAGACATAGTTATCGTAATACTCCATATACTATAAGCTTTTCGCTCGCTTTCATCCCCTATCTTGCGAAAGGGGAATTCCCGCTCGCATATGTTAAAGCATCGTATGGACCAACAGCAGGTATTTCCTTATCGACAATTCCTGTTTCGTTAATTTTCTTCATAACAAAAGCTTTCATAGTTAAACATGTAGTTATCTGATAAAAAATTATACCCTAATATGTAGAACCACGAGATTACAATTTTATCGTTAATTGCACATTTCTGTTATGTGTATATCCTGATATTTGTTCATGCTTATTGTGGGTTTATGGAGATGCCATAATTCCATTTTTCAGGCTATTATATCAAAGGAGTTGAGCAGGCAAAACTTATCGAAAATTGAGCAGATTCGTGTGGTTCAAGAACTTTTAATCCTATTTTGTTGTTAAAGGCGTCCGGAGCTCCCGTCATCGGCTCAAAAGCAACAGATTTACCCTCACAGTACTTTCCATTATAGAGCTGGAAATATGGAAATTTCTCCCCCTCTATCTTAATGGAATGATCACCAAGCCGAATGGTTTGATTTGGACCCATAAGGAAACAACTATCCATGTTTGCAGCTGAAGATGAACCCAGTTCTCTGACATCAATATCTGAGAAAGTTCCATCTGGAAAGTAATCATCAACCACATTGAGTCTTTTTAGCTTACCTGACCCCATGATATTCCATTCGCCGGAATACAAGAAATAAGGGTGAAGACCAACAACTAGTGGTGCCGACGCATCATCAACATTCTCAATAGCAAAAGTAATCTTAAGTTGCAGGTCGGATAAAATAAAATTTAATTTTATGAGAAGTTCAGCGGGATAACCTTTGTTCTCTAATGTGCATGACAGAGTAGCGGAAGACTCGTTGATTCCGTCTACGCTCCAATCTATGTTTCTACAAAGCCCATGTATCGCGTTAGCCCCATCATTTTTCTCCATATGGTACTCTTTTCCTTCAAAAGTATAAGTTGCATTTCTTACCCTATTTGCAAATGGTATCAGGACTGCACATCCTCCGTGCGTTTGAATACCGTCGTTACTCTTCTTTAAAACATCGAAAGTACCTAGCCTTAATTCAGACAAGTATGCCCCAAGCGATTCTATTATAGCGAAGCTTGTTCCTGATTTGAGCAATATAGTTTTCATTGTGAAACCTAATGACAAACTTTAATTTTATATTAGGCTTATAGGGATAATGAAGGATATCCAAATTGAGGATGGGATATTCATATCCGATCTTTATTGTGCTTATCTTTCAGATATATCCACAGTGGTAATATCCGATTTGCATCTTGGATTCGAGGAAGAAATGAATCTACATGGCTTATTTCTTCCAAGATTGCAATTATCTCATGTTCAGGAAACCGTTGGAAAGATTCTAGACAGATATCAACCGCAGCACCTCATAATAAACGGTGATTTCAAGCATGAATTCTCAAGAAATTTGCCCCAGGAATGGGATGACATAATTGAATTTATTGACAAATTTTCCAGTCAAGTAGACATGAAATTCATAAGAGGGAACCACGACAACTACCTAATTTCCGTATTGAAGAAGAGGAACCTCGAACTTCTGGAAACGTTTGAAACTGAGAGATATCATATTTTCCATGGAGATAAAGATCTGCCGCTGCAAAAATTTACAGTCTTAGGTCATGAACATCCATCTCTAATCTTGAGGGATCGAGTTGGAGGGATATTTAAAATTCCTGCTTTTGTATACAATAAGGAGGAAAAGGTCCTAATAACTCCGGCAATGAGTTTCTTTTCATCTGGATCGGACGTAATCGAAAATCTCGTAAATGATGAACATTTCACCCCATCTATAAAGCACACAAAACCAGAAAAGTACAGAGTTTACGGTATAACTGAAGAGTTTGGCCTGGTTGACTTCGGATACCTGGGCGATTTAAGGGATAATCAAAGAATAGAGATACCAAGGATTCATTGGTAATGAGGCTGCGACCTGCAAAATCAGTTATAGATTAGGACTTGCTGTTGCATAATCAGATATGGGCCAAGGACTCGCAAATGTTAAATAAACTCTAAAGATAAAGCCTGAAGCCCCGATAGTGTAGCGGCCTATCATACGAGCCTGTCGAGCTCGTGACACGGGTCCAAATCCCGTTCGGGGCGTTTGAATAAAACTCCGTATCCCCTATTTCTCTGATGCTCATTTCTCAATGCACAGTTATATACGAAGGGTTTACTCTCTGGGATATATTAATATTAGGATAAAAATATATGGGCATTTTCATCACCTATATCCCCGCTATCTGTTTACCTAATTTACCCAGATATTTGTCTATATCACCTGATCTGATAATGTTAGAATCTGCAGTGTAGATTTTCTTAGCAGTCCTGTCAGCACAGAAAAAGGCAAGAATCAAACGATCCGCTTTTTCTATGGAATAATTTTTAATTTTCATAAGTTCTTCAAAATGCTGTATCCAGTCCTTATTAACATCATCGAGACCAAAAACCACTATCTTTTTATCATTCATCAGCTTTCTAACATTCTCCATTTTTTCAAACACAGAATTCAAGGTGATGGTATTTGTGTATTCGAAATTAAGGACACGGTTAAGAGATTCCCCCAGTGCGTATTTGCTAATCTTATACACATCGTCTGACCAGTTTGGTCTGTAAAATTTTTCTCTGACAGCTTCATGAAACTCCTTATTATCAGGTATCAGATAATTTAAAAGGAAGTTGGCATCAACATGGTAAACGACGGATTCTGACATGAAGATCTTGCCACTTAAAGCCAGGCCATCCCCTTAATTTCCTCGTATACAAAATCGACGTAATCTGTGGTTTTATTATTGGACAGGAGAACATCCTCTTTAAATTCTTTAGTCCTCTCCACTGGTCTCTCTGTTTTGTGTGTATTTGAGAACATAACGATTGTTGAGGCAATTTCCAGCCACAGATTGTCTTTGCCAGAGATGGCTTCTGCCATTTCTTTAGCCTCATCTGACAATGATTTTTCAGTATCCGTATAGGAATTATCAGTTATGCTGTAATAATCACTGGCAAGTTCCTTTGAATAAGGCCCCCTAAGATAGAGAGAAAAGGGGTAGTTAAAATCATTTGTCTTATGCTCGATCAGGAAAACGGCTTTTTGAAGTCTGAGCCTTTTATCGAAGTTATTATTGAAGCCTAAAGTATTGTCTTCAGCACGGACAAAAGAATCCGAAACTTCAGACGGCGTGATTCCGAGGATCTTCATCAGTTCCAATAATTTTTTTGTCATTTCCTTAACCCCCGGGGTGTTGATACACCTAGATTTAAGTATAGATTAACTCTATTTAAGGATGTCTGACGTTTTAAAAGCGTTAGGGACAGATTCGAGTCGAAAAAGATAATGAAGAGGCTTGACCAGCGTCCCCGCACTCTATAAGATAAGGAAATTCATCTATAGCTATTATGATCTTTGATCTGCTAGTCTTTGTTTGAAATGAACTACTGGAGGTAAGAACACTGAAAAAGGAATACCAATCATCAAAGTTTGCTGTAAGGATGCTTTCATCACCCAGGAACTTTGACATCATAGATTTGAAACTGTTTATGTTTTCCTTGTCTCCTTCTGCGGTTGCAAGGAAATAAACACGTCTATCACCTATAAACTTACTGATCAATTCTGTTTTCCCAATCCTTCTTCTACCATAAAGAATGAATAACGAAGCCACTTTTGCGGATCTTGCACTTTCCAGAATTTTCATTTCTTCAATCCGGTCTACAAATTTTTGTTGAAACATAAGTATTATACTTTAGTCACTACAAAAATTTATAAATATCTTCCTGCAGCGATTGGCTGCTATGAACCCCAACTACTGAACACAAAAATTGTTGCGCTATGCTTTTTAACTACCTTTAATCTCAAAACTAGACTAGAATATCCCCCCTCTCTTCGTGCTTGTATAAGGATGACGAACCGACACAAAGTTTCTTGGCTGTTCCAGATAGTGTAAATTTGCCTATCCTTTCTTCATCAACAATATTCATTGTGGCCCTTATGACGATTTCGAGGAAGCGGCATAACATGCAATAGATGAGACAGTTATGGATTCATCAGTTTCTATAATAACATCACAAAAGACCTTGCTCCAGAAACTTACAAGGTACCACTAGCTGAGCACCATCTGAATCTTGCAGGAATACAGGTTAAGTTCTGTGTTACCTTGCCTAACGGAACAAAACAGGAGACCCTTCATTAGCAAGTTCTTCATTAACTATAGTTTCGCAGGGCGTTCTTACTGTGAGCTTAATGGCAAAGAACATGATGATAGCTGTTGTGAAAAGTTTGAAGATATCAATTTTAAATCATTTCTGAGACCTATTCCCTACATTTTTGTGCAGCTCCTTTTAACAAGAAAGTCATATTTTTAAGAGTCAAACAACAAAGTTTCTCTCATTATGTAATGAGGTTATTTATTGCCCGAAAATTTTATTCATTCTATTTTTCGTGTACTTGCAATAGTATTTATCTATTTCGAAACCGATACATTTTATACCGAGCGATACCGATGCAATGGCAGTGCTTCCTATCCCCATAAAAGGGTCCATAACTGTCTTTGCCTTTTCAACACCATGGAGTTTTATGCACATTTCTGGCAATTTTGGAGGAAAAGTAGCGGGATGAGGGCGCTCCTGGCTAGCTGAACGAATCGTCTTATACGGTATGAACCAAACATCGCCTCGATCCCTTAGATCTTTTTCCCTGTGAAACCTCCTAATATTTGATTTATCCTGGTATCTTGCACCTATGGATAGCTTATCCAGATCCAAGTGCCCGGATTTTGTAAAATGAAAAATGTACTCATGATTTTTACCTAGGTACCTCCTGCTATTAACTGGCTTGAGGTGCCCTACTGTCATGTCGTCCGTTATCTTTCCGTAGTTCCCAACGTCTTTTTTAGATATGGAAATGCTCTTCACCCATACTATTACATTTTGCAGGTTAAAAAACTCACGCATCTGCATTGCCACTTCCCAGGGAACCCAGGGATCTGTTGGCTTCGAACCCATGTTGAGGAAAAAAGATCCCTCGTCACTCAAAACCCTATTTATTTGTAAAGCGACATCTTTCATCCAAGACAAGTATTCAGCGCGTCCCATATTGTCCCTGTATGTTTTGTACCGAGCTCCAATGTTATAAGGAGGTGAAGTTACAACAACGTCTACACTTTTTGGCTGAAGTTTCTTCATGCCTTTTATGCAGTCTGCGTTCCATATTCTTGAATTGGACAGAGCCTGCACAATTACCTGCCTGCTCAGAATAGCAGATTTGCCAACGCTGTCAGGATGATTGCTGCTCTGCTCCATATAACGGTCATATCTTTGCAATTAATGATTTTACCGTAAACCAAAAGTTCAGCATTGGCTGCTTCAAGGGATTTTCATAAACGTTTATGCAGGATTTTTGTTCTTCGGAGCGCCGATAATTTCGTCTTGCGATAGGTTACCGGACAAATATCCAGCAAAAAAGAGCGCCCATATGAAGTTTGGATACACGATTAGTCTTTCCATTCCTCCGTGCCCAAGGCCAAGAAAATGTCCACTCCCGTACAGTATCAGTGCAACTAATCCTATTAGGCCCAGAACAACCCATAGAAGAGTATTCATGTTTCTTATCTTCATTAATATAAACAATGGGGCAATAGAGATCATCAAAAAAGCAAGGAATGCAGCTATTGTATGAGGAACGAAATAATACTCTGGGAATGTTCCGACGCCCATCGCGCCGATACCAGCCAATATAAACACAATTCCGAGTGGAAAATAAAACTTTCTCAAGAAGTAACCAGAAAGAATTATAAAAATTCCAAGGAGGATTATCGACGTATTGAATATATATGCGGATGCTGGATGCATCCTGTAATTGCCAAGATCACTGATGTAGTTGTGGGAAACACTGTATCCGGGGAAAATAAATTCTGCGATGAACATCAAAATCATAAATTCGGCTACACCTATGAAAAGAAATAAACTCGCAAACTGTATTTCTCTCTTTCTTGATAACATTCTAATACAATACATGTCCATTATATATAAATATGTTTGTATGTAATCCTAATTATTCAAATCGAAAACTCCCTAGTCTAAATGAGCCTAGCGGACTTACGTTAGCCATCAAATTTTCGACCGAAAAAAATTTCATTCTAAGTGTAGTCATTTATTTACATTTTTTATATAATAGTTTTTGGTAACTGTAGGCGGAGCATGAACCAGCCAGATTTGAAGGACTTGAAAGAATAATCACTGAATTTTATATAAATATAAAAGAAAATGCTAACTCTAATATACAATGGTCTCCTAAACTGTATACAGAATGTACAAAAATAATGAGGAAAAACATCTAGGCCCCAGATTGGGTATAAGTATCTGGATTATGGCAATAATATTCTTCCCGTTAATATTTTTTGTAATATTGAATTCTACTGACATCTGGACACCTTTCACCATTTATGCCACACTCTCGTGGTCCTTCGGTCTCCCTATAATAGCCATTTCATTCATAGGGGGATTAAGTTCCAGAAAATTCAGGATTTCTGACTTTAAGGGAAGAACTTCGAAAAGGGTCCTATTCGAGGTCCCCACTATAGGCAATATTGCAAATCTAAATTCCCTATACAGAGTTGTAGATTCCATAATAAAATTTGCCCCTGCAAACCTTGATAACTGGCGCGTTGACCTTGTCCTAGAGGAGTGGTCGGAGGGAATTGAACTCATTAGGAGCAGATATGCCGATAACAACAAGGTGAATCTGATAATTGTACCAAAAGGATATACCTCTAGAATGAAATCTGTAAACAAATCAAGGGCATTACAGTACGCTTTAGATTACCACGTTTCTCGCGGAGAAAATGACAGGGAGACTTGGATATTCCATCTAGATGATGATGCTTCGGTAGGTTCCGATACCATAGCTGCCATAGCTGAGCATCTGAAATTCAAGGGAGAAAAATATCTTCTCGCTCAAGGAGTTCTTGCTTTTCCACACAGCAATTCAAATTCAATAATCCCAAAATTTGCCGATTCAATGAGGCCAACTGACGATCTTACAAGATTCTATTTCTTCACAGCGTTGATAAAGACCCCTCTCGTTGGCCTCCATGGCGAAAATTTACTAGTGAGATCCGATGTTGAAGCAGAGATAGGCTGGGATAACGGGAACAGACCAATCTCCGATGATAGCTGCTTTGGTTTATCGTTTTCGGAACGTTATCCAGGACGTTCTTCTTTTCTTCCTGCTTTTACCTATGGAGCTTCCCCATGCAGCATTTCCGACATGTTGAGACAGAGACGTCGTTGGCTAGTCGATTTAACGAATCTTGGTATCTATGGTCCACTTCCGTTGAAATATAGACTCATTTTCATCTACTCTGTTCTTTTCTGGAGCAGCATGGTAACACAGAACATCATCTTTGGTCTTATTGTTCTTCAGTCTCTTCATATTATAGCTTTTGAGCTGATTACTCCACCAATGGGAGTAATGTGGGCGTTTACATACAGCTTCTGGATCTGGTTCTACTGGAACGGTTTACACATCAACCATCAGGTTACAGAAAAAAAGAAACCGTTTTGGAAAAAGGCACTAATAATGGTTCCACTGTTTTTCTTTGTGATAGGCCCACTTGAAACCGTTGGAGGCATCTGGGGATTATACGCTTTCTTAAAGAAAGAAAAAAGGTTTCAAGTAATTATGAAACCAAACTAAATTTTGTTAATGATAGTCCTTCCATTTTCTGGAAAAATTTTAAAAAAAATATTATTTTGTTTTAGATATGATACCGTTCAGTTTGCTGACGAGCTCGGCTAACTTATCTTTATAAGTTGACATCTCTCCTCCAAGATCTGTGAAGTAGTTCATGTAAGAGTCAATCTCCGATAGCATCTCGTCCACAGTTTTTGGTCTTGAGAATGGAGAGAATCCCTGCATTATTGATCTCTTTATTGATAGTTCTTCTTTCCCGGACTGTGTCAGTTCATACCTACCGTCATCGAGTTTTTTGACGAAACCTTCTTTTTCTAATTGGGAAAGTAACGGATATATTGTACCAGGGCTTGGTCTCCAACGCCCCATGCTTCTAGAAAATGTCTCGTCCATAATTTCAGAACCCCTCATAGCCTTCTCGGAAAGAACATCAAGCACTAGATTTCTGAGGCCTCCAAACATGCCCCATTCCCTGTTTCCCATTCTTCCTCCATGCCTGTGCTCATGTGTCCATCCTTCTTCATTCATTCGTCCATACATTTTTTTATCACCATACCGATATCGCTTTCCGATATTTAACTATATCGATTACCGATAAAGAACATGTTATCCCTGCTCCTCAAGGAAAGATGAATTTCTTATGCAAAAAAGACATTAACCCTTTGATATAAATGATAAATTCGAATCAGATAAGCCCAGGTTTGGAAGACGTTAACATCAAGTGGACAAGATTAACAAGCATAGATGGAAACAAGGGTATCTTAAGATACGGCGGTTACTCCATAGATGATATTATAAAATCTGGCGCCGATGTAGGAGAAATACAGTACCTATTCCTTAATGGAAAATTGCCCAATAAGGAGGAATTCAAAAATTTTTCTGAAAGCGTCGAAAGAGGGTATAATGTTCCTGACTATGTGATCAAATCGATTAGAAATCTTCCTTTGGAATCGGATTCTGTTGCAATGCAGATGGCTTCTTTTGCCTCACTTGCTGCTGCAAAAGCCAAATTCAGGTGGGATAAAGATAAAGACAGGACTAACGCGGCTGAAGCCATAGGGATTATGTTAGGAGTCACCGCAAATGTCTATAGACATTTTATGGGTCTCGAGCCAGTAGTTCCAGAGAAGAAGGGAGGTTTTGCAGAAACTTTTCTGAACGCATGCTTTGACAGGAAACCCTCAAAAGAAGAAGTAGAAGCGATGAACGCTGCTTTGATATTATACACTGATCATGAGGTACCAGCCTCGACAACCGCCGGCCTTGTCGCCGTATCAACCCTTTCCGACATGTATTCAGGGGTTACAGCCGCACTTGCAGCATTAAAAGGACCTTTGCATGGTGGCGCTGCTGAGGCCGCGATAGCGCAATTCGCCTCAATCGGATCGGAGGACAACGTTGAAAAGTGGTTCGACGAAAATATAGTTAATAATAAGAGCAGGTTGATGGGATTTGGGCACAGAGTGTACAGAACCTGGGACCCAAGAGGGACAATATTCAGAGAGAAAGCTAGAGTGCTGGTGAAAAACAATAAGGAGGCTGAGAATCTTTTCAAGATCGCGTTAAAGCTTCAAGATCTTGCTGTTCCTAGATTCGGTAATAAGGGCATATACCCGAATACAGACTATTATTCCGGAATTGTATACATGTCTCTTGGTTTCCCATTAAAGAACAATATTTATACGGGCTTATTTGCGCTTTCCAGGATAACGGGACTTATGGCCCATTTCATAGAGTACGTTGAAGAGCAGCAACGTTTGATACGACCAAGAAGTATATACAGGGGTCCGGAACCAAGAGATTTTGTACCTATAAATAAAAGATAAAAATTTCGATGGAAAATATCTCCTGAGATTCAATCCCCATTTCCATGCTCAAAGTATCCTGAAAGATATGATTCAGAATCCACCTCAGCCTCATCCGCGGTGTATATCTCTACCAGATATTTCCCAGTATAGTTTTGCATTCTCCTGTTATTTCTTACATTTACTGATTCCATTTAAGAAAGATAATTACAATCCCTATTTATAATTTGTTGAATCGCACTACGTTAATTGCCGAAATGAAACTTAATGCTGTCTCACAAACGAATAAAAATAGAGATTAAAGTTTCCCTATGTCGTTGACGATGTTAATATCCAGCGCTTCGTTCCCAGGTTCCCAGTTAGCTGGAATTGCACACATGTGCCCTTCACTCGCAGGCGTGTCATGCAGAACCTTTAAGCCCATAAACGCGGAATAAATGTGCCTCACATCTTTTCCGAGGCCGTTGTTGAATAACGCAACGTACTGAACTTTCCCCTCTGGATCGATAATTACAAGACCCCTCTGCGCTTGGTACCCTTTCGAATCAAGGAAACCATAATCTCTGGCAATCTCTTTCTTGTAATCATCTATAAGCGGGATTTTGCTTTTGCTTACTCGTGGAGATGTGTCACACCACGCTTTATGAGAGAAAACGGAATCCTCACTTATTCCAAAAACCTGAGCTCCGTCTTCCAGGAACTTATCATAAGAACCCATAAGAGCCTCGATATCCGTGGCGCAAACGAAAGTAAAATCTCCTGGATAGAATGTCAGGATAACCCATTTTCCCCTATAATCAGATAGTTTTACTGTCTTTATCTCTTTACTCTCAGGGAAGTACGCCTCTGTTTCAAAATCTGGTGCCATTTCTTCTATTCTCAACATATTAACCATTCAGGGAATGCCAAAATGATTGATATTTTTTACTAATCACATCCTTCTCCTTCGTTTTCCAAATCTTTTGCTACATTTACCTTATATAATGAATAAAAATATTGCCCTATGACTCTGCCTATAGGATCACATGCGCCTGATTTTAAGGGAACCGACGAAAATGGAAATACCGTAACTCTCTCTGAAGTCCTCAAAGACACAAACGTTGTACTTTACTTTTATCCAAAAGATGAAACACCAGGCTGCACAAAGGAGGCCTGCACCTTCAGAGATAACTGGGAAGACATTAGCAAGCTTGGCGCAACAGTGATAGGCATAAGTTCTGATTCCGTTGAATCCCATCATAAATTTAAGGAGAACCATTCTCTCCCATTTACCCTCATTAGTGATCCCGACAAAACTATAAGGAAAGCCTACGACGCAGTTGGTGCCTTGCTCCCTCCTCGAATTAGTTATGTCATTACTAAAGACGGGACTATAGTCCATGTATATAATTCACAGATGAATCCAGCAAAGCATGTTGCCCTGGCTAAGGAAAAATTGAAGAGCATAGCAAATAAATGAAATACCTTTAAGTGAAGTATACATTTTTTTCATGTTTCATAAATCAAAACTTTATATTTCCTAGCGTTAAACCCTTGTGGAAACCGACACCGCAAGATCGAATTATAAAATACTTGTTTGTGACAAAGTTGATGACATACTGGTTTCTGGATTGACATCTAGAAAACTGAACGTGAGCTACGAGCCTGAAATATCTTCTCAGGAACTTATGCAACGCATTCCTGAGTTTGACGCAATAGTCGTTAGAAGCAGGACAAAAGTTACAGCTGATATCATTGAGAGAGCTAGAAAACTAAAGGTTATAGCAAGAGCTGGAGTAGGTATCGATAATATAGATGTAAAGTCTGCTCAAAAGAACAATATAAAGATAGTGACTGCAGCAGGATCCTCCACTGATTCTGTGGTAGAACTTGCAATCTCTCTTGCAATTAACCTGGCAAGACACATACCAGAGCTTTGTTCTAATGCAAAGAAAGGCTCCTTCAATAAAAGAACAGGCATAGAACTACATTCTAAAACAGCTGGCATTATTGGCTTTGGACGTATAGGATTTCAAACTGCAATGGTTCTCAGAACGCTTGGAATGGATATCGTTGCGTATGATCCGATACAGAACGAAGAGCGAATAAAATCAGTGTCCGGGAGGTATTCTACACTTCAAGATCTCCTTAAGGTCTCCGACATTATTTTTCTGATGGTAACGCTAGATAGCGGATCTAAACCAGTTCTGCAGGAAAACGAACTATCGTTTCTAAAACATTCCGCTATTATCGTCAATACCAGCAGAGCTGAGGCTATTCATGGACCTTCGTTATTGAATTATCTGAAGCTGAATAGATCCGCTGCATATGCTACCGACGTGCTTGAGAACGAACCTCCAGTTAAAGAATGGGAAAGGGAGCTTATTTCACTTGACAATGTTATAGTAACACCACATATTGGTGCACAGACCGTAGAAGCTCAGCAAAGAATTGCAATGATGACCCTAGAAAGACTCCTCGAAACGATAGGAGTTGAGTAAAAGTTGTTACTTATCCCAGGACCAGTTGATGTACCGGGCATTGTGAAAGAGGGGTCGGCATATGTGCAGAATCATCGATCACCTGAATTCAAAAATATCGTCGCAAAATGCAGAGAACTTTTAACGGAATTTTCTGGATCTAGCGAAAGTGTAGCTACAACGGGCAGTGGCACAACTGCAGTGGAATCCATGATATATTCCTTTAACAAACCTCGAGATGAAGTGCTCTGCTTTTCATTCGGTGAGTTTGGAAATAGGCTTGCTGACAGTATAAGAAACAGGGGCTGCAATCTGACACTGGTAGGGAAAGGAGAGAACACAATTATAGAGAAAGGCGAGGTATCAGACTACGTTCGAAAGAACAAAGGAATATCATCGCTCTATCTCGTTCATAACGAGACAGGCAACGGGACGGAATTGAAAAACCTCAAGGAAATAGTATCAGAAGCCAAGTCGTTGGGCTTGAACGTATATGTTGACTCTGTGTCTGGGTTTGGTGCAACTGAGATAGCGGTGGACAATTGGGGTATTGATGCGGTCGCTACGTGTAGTCAGAAGGGCCTGGCCTCTGTACCTGGGCTCGGGATAGTTTTGCTTGGAAAGGATACATTAGATAAACTCCGAAACCAGCTATACTGCCCTGCCTATCTTAACCTGGCAATCTCTGTGAAATTTTTTCAGAAGAATGAAACACCGTATACACCCTCAACAGGTTCTTTCAGATCGCTTTATTACGCACTTCAAATCCTAAAGAATGAAGGATTAGTAAGGAGATGGAAAAGACATGAAGTCCTCAGCAGAATAGTGAGGGAAACGTTAATTCGTATGGGCGTTAAAATTTATGGGACATCAAAGAATTTTTCTAATTCAGTTATTGCTTTCGACCCAGGTGTACCTGTGGAAAAGTTCGTGTACGAGCTTGCAAATGAGGACATTATTGTTTCTCGAGGAATGGGAAGTTTCAGAGACAGTATGGTGAGAGTTGGGATTCTAGGAGTGGTTGACAATGTTAAGATTTCCAGGTTTCTTAATGCGTCATCCAAGATACTGGGCAGTTCAGAGCGTGTCGATCCAGAGAACTTTCCAGAAGAATCTAGATTTTATAAGAAATGGCTGGAGATCGATAGGTAATAGCCAAACGATGCAATTGAATGAATATCTCCCTAGATTTTACACCCCACCTCCCCACAAAACTAAATTAAACATAGAGTATGTCTGCTTGTGTACAACCCTAAATCATTCAAGGTAACGGATAGGGAGAAGATAGTCGAATTTGTTAGAAAAAATAGTCTTGGATTATTAATTTCATATTCCGACGAAGAATTTTACACTTCACATATACCGTTCCTAGTTAATAATGAGTGCACAATTCTTACTGGCCATTTAGCTAAGGCCAATCCCCAGTGGAGAAATCTGGATAAGAAAAAAGCACTTATTATTTTTCAGAGCATAAACCATTACATATCTCCAACATGGTATAATGAAAAGGGAGCAGTTCCGACATGGAACTACATATCTATACGTGTGAGTGGAAATGCAAAAATAATTTCAGATGAGAGTAAGATCATGAAAATAGTGGACGATCTTTCTGATTTCTTCGAGCCAATGTATGGAGGCAAATGGAAGGCTGATTGGGAAGATAAGCAAACGTCGGATATGCTGAAAAGCATAGTTGGTCTACAAATAGAAGTTATGGAAGTAGAGGGAAAATGGAAACTCAGCCAGAATCACCAGACAGCTAACAAGGAAGCTCTCATAAGGAGCCTTCTAAATTTGGGAGATCATTCTGCAAAGGAAATGGCTGACGAAATGCAAAACCTTATTGATAAATCCGATAGAGCAAGCTAGACCAAACTCTGTTTGTTTGAAATTACATAAGAATGTAAATTTAGCGACGCTTATAGAAAATGCGCAAGCAAGTTGGCTACAACCCCTCGAGGTGAAACATGCACATCACATCCTATATAAGCTATTTATTTTATTTACGAATTGTTTTAAAGCTATAGGTTCATTACGTCATTAATGAACCAAACATTGATAGAACATTCTTTTGCCTGCGGGGGTTCTATTACATCTGCGATACCCAATCATGTTGGTGAAAATAGATGTGGGAGAATGTACATATCAACTTTTTTATGCTCCCTTGATAACACCACTACTGAAAATTTTTACAAAATAGGTTATTTCATTTGTCCTTCGAATGCGGTGAATATAGAATCCTGTTTTTCTGAAAAGGCAAAGCTAGATTTTGGAAGGTAAACGGAATGAGATACAGTGCTCTGAAAAGAATCCTCCATCGACTGGATAAACCGATCCTGACATTTGTTGTCCTCTCTTTTTTCTTGGCTACACCCATGGTAGGAACAGGTGTACCACATGTACAATCATTTCACAACAGTTCAGCGATTCCTTCTTCAATTCATAAGATAAAACATGTCATAGTTGTTATAGAGGAAAATCAGGCATTTGACACTATATTCGGAACATATCCGTTTGGATATAGGCCAATAGTAAACAATGTGACAAACTCTGTAATGAGGCCAACGGGACTATATACGTCATTGAATCAGCTCAACACAAGTAATGGTGTCTTATCGAATATATCTATACCAAGAGTCCCATGGTTCAACGTATTTGGAAGCGCCCATCCGTATTACGCTGACGGCAATTCTACCGTTGATCCATACGAAGGGTGGAGTTCCTACCATGGCGATTATTGGTTTGACACCGAAAATGGATTCTACTATTATTCTGGCCCTCAATCGATGGCCTATTTTTCTTACGAACAGGTTGGAATATTGTGGGATTATGCTGAAGAATATTCAATATCAGACAACTATTTTGCTCCGGTAATGGGCTTCACAGAACCCAACAGGATTGCATACCTCACTGGAAACCCGCCAGGTTTTTACAGCGATAGTGCAACTCATGTTCTTCCATTCAGCGATTCAATTATGAGTCAACTCACCAGGAATAACGTTTCATGGAACTATTACGTATACGGGTTAGATGGTGGTGTTCCATGGCCTCTTGATGCATTTATAGGTTCAAGCCAGTACCAATCTCATTACCAGGATATCAGTAGCTTTGATTCTGCCCTTAAAAACAACGCCCTACCTTCGGTATCCTGGCTCATGTTTTTGGGAGGGAATACCAGCAAATACGACATGCATCCACCTTATAACATACTCTCAGGCTCTGAAAAGCTTGCCGGCGTTATAGATAATGTGATGAAAAGCAATGAATGGAACTCCACTGCAATATTCGTCACATTTGATGAAGGGGGAGGCTACTATGACCGAATCACACCGCCGGCGATAAATCACTTTGGACTTGGACAGAGAATTCCACTGATTGTGATATCCCCCTATGCCAGGGAGGCATACATAGGAAATTCAACAATATCTGGGTACTCGCTGTTGGGTTTCATAGACAAAACATTCAATCTATCCTATATTACAAGCACCGTAGCACAGAGCAATACTGCGGGTCTTATGGATATGTTCAACTTTTCCAGGCAACCTAGAGCACCAGTTATGATTTACCCTAACAACTGGACCTACCCGATGAAGCTACAATATCCGGTACATAATGGATATGTTGCAAAGGTAACCGATCACGTTGGATATGCTACAGTTTACAGCGCCCCAGAGCTGAACTGGCTCCTGCCAATAGAACTGTCGGCCTTCGCTGCAATAGTTGTGTCACTAAAATTCAAAAAGGCCGTATATTATCCTGCCATAGTTTTCCCTATAAGTTTGGGAATATCAGCGTACATTAACAGCTATTACAACATATATTCCTTCATTTCCGAATACTACCTTTTCTCTTCACTTATAGGTGTCCTTATAGCGCTAGTATTGCTTTACCGGAAACTTAGAAAGGATGGAAAGATAAAGTGGATCAAGTAGCATTCTTAATCTCTTTCCTTCCCTGCCTCTTTGAAGGGGTAGAAATGTCTATGTTTTCTATTCTTGCTGTCTCCCAAGACAAGAGACTCGGGAACATGGGAACAATAGCGGGTGTTCTAATCGTGTTTCTCTTGATATATGCAACATACGTATTCCTCCCCTTATTAATAAATGATGAAGTTGAAAGGATCATGAAACTTGTTTTAGGATCCTTTTTTCTGGCCATGGGCACCATGATCCTGCTCTTCAATGAACATCATTCACCAAAAGGTGCCTTCATAACTGCAACACTTGGGATCGCGGCAGAAGGTGTCGAAGTTGACTTATTCCAGGTCTCATCGTTCCTAATCACAGGGCACCTTCTGTCTGCAGTAATTGGTGGAATCGCAGGCTTCGGAATTATGCTACTGATATTCAGAATTTCTTCGATTAAGGTACCTGAGAAAATTATAAGAGGTACAGCAATCGTAATTGTTTACACTGTAGGTTTCATCATTTTAACTAGCGGACTGACTTGAGCAGATATATAGAATAAATAATATCAGTAAATATATATAGCAAGTTTAATAAAATAACTATGTATGACTAATTAATGGCACAAGAAAATTCTACCGATGAAAATCTGAAACCTGCATTACAGAGCGCAAATGGGGCGGCTGTATGGGTTCCGTCAAGATTTGCCGCCATGCTAAATGTGTTAATAGGATTCCTGTTGCTGATTGTGGCTCCATTAGCAATGTCCATATCAAAAAGCCACTTCAATGGACCTGTTCTGGCTGTGAACACAGTTTTTGCTCTCCTGATAATGATATTTGGCGTATTTGACTACAGGGCCCAGTTATCCAAGGACAGAAAACTCTGGATAAAACTGCCTGTTGTAATGATCGTACTAGGATTCATACTCTTCTTCCTCTATTCAGAGTTTTATGCAACACCATGGATCAAGACATACCATCTTTACTTTCTACCAATAGATTCCTACGGGAGTATCTTCTATATGTCATATTATGTAGCCCGAGATTATCTATCGACAATGAGCCATACTGGAGGAATATTGATCATACTCCTGGCACTCTATGAGATAGCATATGTTAAGTATGTCGCGATGAAAGAAAGCAGAACACCTTCAAAAATAAAATGAACAAAATGTTACCCTTCACCCGATTCGGGTAACAAAGTTTAATAATTGAAATAAGACATGTATCAATTATGAGCAAACAAAACATTATTGATCTGACGAGATCTGTGGAAACATTTATGCCGGTATGGCCAACAGCTCCGTTGCCCGAGATTAAACCTGTAGGAATAATAAGCCGTGATGGATATAATATTGAAACCATTTCATCGACGACTCATACCGGGACACATATTGATGCCCCATATCATTTTGACGAAATGGGAAAAAAGGTTGACGAGATCGATCTTAGCACGCTAATAGGGCCCGGATATTGTATAAGGGTGAAAAGTGAGGGCCACGAGATAGAAATCGAGGAACTAGAGAGTAAATGGAAAGAAGACTATTCTGGGAAGATCATCCTTCTCAATACAGGATGGAGCAGGAAGAGATCGTTTGCCAGAGAATTTCTATACGACTTCCCTGGGTTGAGCATGGATGCTGCGAAATTTCTCTACGATAAGAAAGCAAAAGTTGTCGGAATCGACACATTGGGTATGGATCCATTCGAAAGAACAGATTTTCCTGTACACAGGTATCTTCTTGCTAGAGACATACCCTTTATAGAAGATCTCAGCAACCTTGATGCACTGAAGGAGGGCACAGAATACACAATAGTTGCTCTTCCTCTGAAACTGAAGGGGGCCAGTGGGTCGCTGGCAAGAGTTGTTGCAATCTCTCAGTAATGGCTGAATAACTTACCTCTTCACGTACACAACTTAGCAAAACCGTTGGACTGTTGATCAGTAGAGTATTATATTCTTCTCATTTTACCGTTAAAGATGGAGCAGAAGATTTGGATAAATGGATCGCTTGTTAATAAGTCCGACGCAAAAGTGCCAATTCTAACACAATCACTGCAGTACGGCACTGGAATATTCGAGGGTATAAGATCCTATGAATCGGAAGAAAATGGCTTTGTTTTTAGGCTATATGACCACATGGTTAGATTCACTGAATCAGCAAAGATTTACAGAATGAAGTTGGGCTTCACTGCTAAGGATCTTTCGCAGGCTGTTATTGATACAATAAAGGAAAACGGCCTAAAATCCTGCTACGTAAGGCCATTTGCGTTTTTTTCTGATGAAACCGTTTCCCTTGCAACAGACAGCCTTAATGTTAGCGTTGCTATAGCCACAGTAGATCTCGGAAAGTACTTCGGATCGAATGCCCACAAAGGACTTAACTGCATGACCTCTTCCTGGAGAAGAATTAACTCTAATATTCTTCCTGTGCACGCGAAAGCAAGCGGAAATTACCTGAATTCCTGCTTAGCTAGTACTGAAGCAAAACTTGCTGGTTATGATGAAAGCTTGATGCTATCTGGGGAGGGTTATATTTCAGAGGGCCCTGGCGAGAATATATTCATGGTAAAGGATGGCATGATAATTACTCCGGGTATGGAAGCAAGCATACTCAAAGGAATCACAAGGGATTCCGTTATAAAAATAGCAAAAGATCTCGGCTATACGGTTAAGGAGAGACTGATTCATAGGGACGAAATTTACTCCGCAGACGAAGCTTTCCTCTGTGGAACCGCCGCTGAAATAACTCATGTAAGGAGTCTTGACAGAGTGGTTATCGGAGACGGGAACGCAGGAATTGTCACTAAGGATCTTAGAGACAACTTTGAGAAAGCCCTTTCAGGAAAGAGCGAGAAGTACAAAGAATGGATTACTCCAGTATATTGAATTAAGGCCTTTTGAGCGGGGGAACCCATATTTGTTTCAGAAAGAAGAAGATAGTATGGAATTATCGCTTTATTATTGCCAGTTTCATCTCTGTCATGTCCTCGATTGAAAACCTTACACCTTCTCTTCCAAGTCCGCTGTTCTTTAGACCGCCAAATGGCATTGTATCAATCCTGAAATCCGATGTATCGTTAATGAGAACCGTTCCGTATTCGAGCTTTTCGATGGATAGCATAGCGAGATCAAGATCTGATGTAAAGACACCTGCTTGGAGTCCATACTTCACGCCATTTGCAAGTGAGACGGCTTCTTCAAACGACTTTATTTTCTTCAACAACGTAACAGGACCGAAAATTTCATTGCCCCATATAGGCAGCGACGTATCTGAAAGTTCCAGAACAGTTGGATGCATGAAAGACTGATCTCTTTCCCCTCCAAGAAGCAGATCAGCACCATCGGCTACAGCTGTTTTAATCAAGTCCTCAACACGCAGAGCTTCTGATTCTGAGATCATTGGACCAATGTCCGTATTCTCATCCAATGGGTCGCCTATTCTGAGCCTGGAGGACAGCTCAACAATTCTGTTCTTTACATAATCGTAGACATCATCCTTTATAAGAATCCTCTGGGCATGTATGCAATTCTCACCTTGAGACTCAAAGGCTGCCTCGACAACAAGTTCGGCCGCACTGTCAAGATCTGCATCGTTCCATATTATCACAGGCGAATCGTTTCCCAGTTCCATGGAATATTTCTTTATCTTTCCGGTGCCGAGAATTCTTTCCGCTGCGTCTATGCCCCCAGTAAATGTTACGCGCTTAACTTCATCAGAGTTGAGAATGGAACGCAAAACGGCACCCTCACCTGAAGTGATCAATACCTGGATGGCGTCTTCCTGAAGCCCGGCCTTGATCATTGTGTCTCTAAGGTTCACAGCACTTATTGGAGTAAGCGTTGAAGGTTTATTTATTACGCTATTTCCAGCAGCTATTGACGGAGCAACCTTGTGAACAACGAGGTTAAGGGGATCATTAAAAGGCGTTATTGCTAGAACCGGCCCAATAGGTTCCCTGGTATAAAACGCGAATCTATTAACTCCACGAGGCTCGACATCCATTGGCACTGTTTCACCGTGTATCCTCTTCGATTCCTCTGCGGAAAAAAGCAGAGTAATGGCCGCACGTCTGACCTCATTTCTTGCATATTTTATTGGCTTACCTGCTTCACCGGCAATATTACGCGCGAAGTCCTCTGAATTTTGCTCCAGGAGTTTGGAGGCTTTGAGCAATAGTTCATACCTTTCAAAAAGTGGCAAATTTTTGACATAACTATATGCTTTCTTGCTTTTGGCAATGACAGATTCAGTGTCCTCGACCTTTGCCTCTTCGTATTCTGCCATTACATCTCCAGAATATTTGTTTCTCACTATCACATAATAGAGATAAGACAGCGAGATTTTACAATTTCGTTACACAGACAGATAGAATAATGCTACTTGGAGTTTCTTAAAATACTGACAAGGTCCGAAATTGCCGCTTGCGCTGTTTCGCGTTTTCCAGTTTAAGCAAATCTCTTTTTTCATAAAAGAGGTCGAAAAATCCTTTTCCAACTGTTCCGAAGCCAACAATCAGAATCTTGAATTTGCTTTTAGCCATACGAAGTAATTTTGTTTGAAGAATTAAATTTGTCTAGTATGGAAAATAAAGAGAGACCTTATTGAGAAATGATTATGGTGTTACTGTAGATACAAGATCCTGAAAAGTTTCTCTCCTACGGATAAGCTTTGGTTTCCCATTAACGATCATGACTTCAGCAGGGCGAACGTTTCCATTGTACTGGCTGCTCATACTGTAACCGTATGCACCCGTGTCAAAAACTATTATCAGATCGCCGACCTTCGGATCTGGTAGCACTCTATCCAAACCAATTACGTCAGAGGTTTCGCAAACTAGCCCAACTACTGTGCATTTAGAACCATGTTTCCCCATGAATTTATTCACTAGTGAAATTTCATGATAAGCGCCATAGAGTGCGGGTCTGAGCAGTGTGCTCATTCCTATATCGGTTCCGATGAAAATTCGAGAACTATTTTTTATGTTAGTAATCTGCCCCATCAGCACAGTCGTGTCAGCTATGAGATACCTCCCCGGTTCTATTATAATTTTTAAATTTTCATTGTCTACCTTATTTTTGTCAACAATAGATCTGAATGCACTAAAAACCGCGGCGGTATCGAGCGGCTCCTCTTCAGGTCTGTAAGGAATGCCGAGACCACCGCCTGCATCTATGAATTCAAATTCAATGCCTAATTTTTCCTGAATTCTCAACATAACTTCCATGGCTTTTGAAAATGTATTTCCGAAGACCTGTGGATCAAGAATTCCAGAACCCTCCATATAGTGAAAACCAAAGCGCTTTACACCCAGATCTTTGGCCTTACTGTACGCATCTAATATCCGATCCTCAAGAATCCCGAACTTCGTTCCAATGCCACCGGTGGTAATACCAGGAAAATAGCCATGGCCTGTTCCAGGATTGAATCTAAACGAAATGATGTCTGGCAATTTAGCCTTCATTCTTTCCAGTTGGCCGATGTCGTCGAAGTTTATGCCTATATTTTGTTTTGCAATATCATCCATTTCATATTGCTGCAAGTTATTGGAGGTAAGCATAATCTTTTCTTTGGCTATGCCCCCCTTTAATGCAAGATTGAGTTCATTCAGATTTGATACGTCAGCTCCAGAGCCAAGCTCGGAAAACAAAGATATTATGTGCGGGTTTGAATTTGCTTTCACCGCATATTTTATTTCAAAATTCTTGAAATTCTTGCTCATGGATTTGGTCAATCGTTCAAAATTTTCTCTTATCCTGTTAGATGATGTTACATACAGCGGTGTACCGAAATCTTTGGCAATTTCCTCAAGATCACAGCCGTCGATCAGCATTCTGTGGTTGTTAACCAGAATCGGAGGATAATATTCCCGAGGCATCTATAGACATTTCTTCCTGAGTATTAAAACAAGATTCTGGCATCCACGACAATGGAGCCATCGACGTTGACTATCATTGGATTTGCATCAATGCTCTTTATTTCAGGATGCTCATAAGCCAGCCATGAAAATCTAACTATGGCATCCGCTACAGCCTCAGAGTCCAGCGCCTTTCGTCCACGGAATTCCTTCATAAGTTTTCCGGCAAGTGTTTCATTTATCATGTCATACGCATCAGAACGGCACAAAGGAGCGACTCTGAATGAAACATCTTTTAGGACCTGGACCGTTATACCGCCTGTGCCGAACATCACCGTCGGGCCAAATGTTGGATCATTGACTGTTCCGATTATTGTCTCTATTCCGTCCTGTACCATTTCCTGAAGCACTACACCATCTATTCTGGCGTCTTTCACGTTTCTTCTTATGTTTGAGACTATCTCATCGAAGGCCTTACCGACCTCATCCACAGAAGATAGATTCAATTTGACACCACCTACGTCCGTTTTGTGCATTACGTCAGGACTCTCTATCTTTGCCGCGAGCGGAAATGCAAGACCTTTAGACAATTTTTCTGCATCTTCTCTTGTCTTAGCAAGAATTGTATTATTGACCTTTATCCCATAGAGTGAAAATATTTCCTTTGAATCTCTCTCGTTAAGCGAATTTTTTCCTGACGAAATGAAGCCGCTTATCATGCCTTTTGCTTCATCGCTTCGCATTCCCTGTGGTTTTTCAGGCGAATTGCAAATCTTGCTCTTCAGAATGTTATGCTTTCTGAGAGCAGAAATAGCCCTCACACCCAGATCCGGAGCGCTGAAGGATGGTATCTTATTCTCTATAAGATAATCAGAGGCGTTATCAGAAGCTTTGCCACCGACAAAAGCAGCGACCAGTGGAACACGCCTTTTTGTTGAAGTAAAGGCATCTGCGATACCTTTAGCAGCTTCAAGTGGATCGAGATCTGCGACCTCACAGTACATGGCAAGAACTGCATCTACAGACTCATCTTCCATTGCGGTCCTTATAGTGTCCGCATACATCTTCCTAGTAGCCATTGCACTCATGTCTATTGGATTTCTCAGGCTACCAAAAGAAGGAATAATACTCCCGATTTTCTGCTTAAGTTCATCAGCTGGATCATTCAAAGGTATGCCATTGGCCTCAGCGGCGTCTGTAGCCAGAACTCCAATGCCGCCGCCGTTTGTCACCACTATCAAATGATCTCCTTTCATTTCCGGCTGCAATGAAAGCGTCAGAGAGAAATCAAAAAGTTCGTCTATACTGTAGGCCCTCACAACACCAGCTTGCTTCAGAGCACCATCATAAACCATGTGCGATCCAGCCAGTGAACCGGTATGAGAAGCGGCGGCCACGGTTCCGTGCTGTGAAACGCCAGACTTAAGCATTATTATTGGTTTTGTGATTCTCTTTGCTGTTTCAATGAATCTACGCCCTTGCTTCAGGCCTTCTGTGTAAAGAGATATGCATGATACATTTTTATCTGAGTTCAGGAAATCCGTTACCTCTGAAAATTCTAAATCCCCCATGTTGCCTATGCTTATCAGATGGGACATGCCTATCTTGTCCCTCAGCGTTCTGGCGTCAAGCGCAATGATCATTGCACCGCTCTGAGAAATCATCCCTATAGATCCCGGAAATGGAAGATAGGGGGCAAAGGATGCATTCATCTTTATTACGCTATTAAGAGTACCCACTACATTGGGCCCAAGAAGACGAACGTTATATTTCTTGCACACTGAGACGAGTTCTTCCTCTAGCTTAACATTTCCGACTTCAGCGAAACCGGAAGCGACCACTATTATTCCAAAAATTCCTTTCTTTCCACATTCCTCAGCTGCGTCAGGCGTATATTTTGCTGGTATGGAAAGTGATGTGCTCCCTTTATTATTTGTACAGTTATAAGAGAGATAATATACTACGATATAGATATAAGGGGGAGTCCAGAGGGGGTTTTTTGAAACTCCTGC
>JAJSLM010000014.1 GCA_026127925.1 Thermoplasmatales archaeon | reverse complement strand
GAACAGACGACATCGAAGTAGCAAACCCTCGGGTCGATATGAACTCTTGCCGAGGACAACTCAGTTATCCCTGGGGTAACTTCTCTCTTATCACCCGCCTCCACTAAGGGGGGACAGGGTGGTTCGTTAAGCCCTGCTTTCGCATCTACGTTCTTTATTGTCCAGAACATAGTCAAGCCAGCTTTTGCCTTTACACTCTACGGAGGATTACTGACCCTCCTGAGCTGACCATTGGGGGCCCCTGTTATATTCTCGGGGGCGTGGCGCCCCACCCAAACTGCCCACCAATAGTTGTTCCTCTTTCGAGGTTAGTAATTCAGTACCTAAAGGGAAGTGTTTCATTAGCGCCTCCATTCGAGCCAGAACCCGAACATCGACAGCTCCTTCCTACACTACGCATTAAATACCGTATTACAGCTACAGGCTGCAGTAAAGCTCCACGGGGATTGAACCTTCATGCAAGCCGCCAATTAAGCGGCTAGGTATTACGCTACCTTAAGAGGGTCATAGTTACCCCCGCCGTTTATCGGCCCTTCTTTCCCTTGTACGGGATTTTCAGGTACCGACACTGGGCAGGTTTCGACCGCTATACACATCCTTTCGGACTAGCAGCGATCTGTGTTTTTGGTAAACAGTCGGGGTCTCCTTGCCACTGCGACCTATTCTCTCTCAGAATAGGCACTCCTTATACCTAAGATACGGAGCTATTTGGCCGAGTTCCCTCGCGTCCATTATTCCCAAACGCCTAGGACTTCTCATCCAGGGGCACCTGTGTCGGTTCTTGGTACGAGCTTGAGCTTGACCTCTATAATTGTTTCACGGACTCCAGGAATTTACAAAATCCCCTCATGGGGACCAATACACTTTCTGCGACTTTACGTCATTACAACTCTCCATCGCCTTATGTGCATCACAACGTTGACTCCCGTTGTTCCAATATCCCGAAGCTAAAATTATAGAGCAAAACACCCAAGGTGCTGGAATATTAACCAGCTTCCCATTCGGTACCCTCGGCTGACGAACATTGCCAAGGAACCCTTAGCCCTTTCGGCGGAATTGATTCTCACAATTCTTATCTGCTACTTTTACCAGGATCCACGATACCACACGGTCCACTTCTCCTCTCGGAGGAGCTTCCGTCCATGTGGCACGCCCCCCTACCAAATCACCTTTCGGTGTTCGAAGGTCTCGGTAATTGACTTTAGCCCCGTCCATCTTCGGGACATGCAGCCTCGGTGAGTGAGCTGTTACGCACTCTTTAAAGGATGGCTGCTTCTGAGCCTACCTCCACACTGTCTTTGACCACAAACCCCTTTAAATCGCACTTAGTCAATTTTAGGGACCTTAACCCTCGTCTAGGATGTTTCCTTCACGTGTACAGAGCTTATCCCTGTACTCTAGCATCTGGCATCTACGATCTTAACCAGTTCGGAGTTTGATAAGCTGGCGCAATCTTTCGATTGCTGACCTGCTATTCGGTCGCTCTACCTGGCTAAGCATCTCCGCCAAAGTCTACCTGCGGGTAGTATCGAGGGGAACCCGCTATTGCCGGCCTAGATTAGCCTTTAACCCCTACACCCAAGTCATCCAAACGATTTGCACATCAGAACTGGTTCGGTCCTCCACCCAGCTTTCGCTGAGCTTCAACCTGCTCAGGCGTAGATCGACCGGCTTCGGGTCTCACACAAATGACTGACGCATTTTTTGCGCTATCCCTCCATTGCTGTGCGGATACTCGCTTTCACTACGGCTACTCCATTAAGGATTAACCTCGCCATCTGTCAGAACTCCCTGGTCCGTTCTTCAACACGGAAAATGAGACACTGGTCCGCCATGATTAATGGCTTCACTCCTTATGTGCCCCATAAGTTTATCACTATCTGGTTTCAGGCTCTTTTTACCGCCCTCCCGGGCTACTTTTCATCTTTCCCTCACGGTACTTGTTCGCTATCGGACTTGAGAAATATTTAAGGTTGGATGTTAGTGCCACCCATATTCTCGCGCGAAAAACGACGCACGATACTCTGGAACTCTTCCCTCGTAACCTCCCGACTTACTCCAACAGGGCTATCACCTTCTAAGGCTCCGTTTTCAAACGAATTAGGATTCATCGAGTAGATATTGGAGAAGGTCCGAACTCCACATCCACTTACCATTTCTGGAAGTGTTCGGTTTGCCTTTTACCGCTTTCGATCGCCTTTACTAACGGTATCTCAATTGATTTCTTTTCCTCCAGGTACTAAGATGTTTCAATTCCCTGGGTTCCCTCTCCTTTCGGAGTGCCTTACGGCAGGAAGTCCCATTCAGAAATCCTCGGATCTAAGGCCCCATGCGCCTCCCCGAGGCTTATCGCAGCTTGGCACGTCCTTCTTCGGTTCCCAAACCAAGCCATTCCCCAGATAGTTTAATTTATACACAATCCACTTTGCCATTTACGAAATCTGGTATCATAAGTTTTTTAAACCTTCACCCTTCCCTTCTAAGCTTTGCTTAGGAGGTGCATTTAAAGTGCGTAGCCGTGGTATCTTTATAAGAAATATAAGCGTTATGGTCCGTTTTCTCAAGGAATATTTTTAAGATAAAACGGAATATAATAACAATTCTCTGTGAAATAGCAACAAAAAACATAATTTTGAGCAAATTTTCCTGCTAGCCTGTGTCAATGTATTTAATCACGGATTCGATCATCAGGAGTTGAAAAATAATATTCGTGTAATAGGAATCGATGATGGACCTTTCAAAAGGGGTACCGATATCGAGACCTGCATAACCGGAGTGGTCATGCGCCTCGATGGAACCATAGAGGATATAAGGATTCGGATGCTGAAAATTGATGATGCGAATGTTCTGGAAACCATATCCGCTTTGATTCCAGAAAATTCTAGAACACTAATAAAGGCAGTTATATCCGAGGGTGTTACCTTCGGCGGTTTCGGCCTCATTGATCCAGAATCTTTCTTTGTTTATACGTCCATCCCTTTCATATCAATAACAAAAGGAAAGGCAAGCCTTGAAGCAATGAAAAGGGCATTATCAGCACACCATTCTTATGCATCGATATTGCAGACGCTGGAGAAACTAAAGCCACTGAGGGTTGAGTTGAATAAAAGACAATACATGCTTAACTATTCAGGCATCACAGAAAGCGATGCTATATTGATCCTTAAGAAACTTATGTTAACCGGAAACGTTCCAGAACCAGTCAGGCTTGCCCACATCATATCCAGGGCCGTTTACGATATAAAAAACACTCAAATGAAAAAAATGTAATTGTAGATTTAGAAAATAATTATTCCCTGTACATGGAAAAGTCTAATTCGTCGGTAGCTTTCTTTTTTATCGAATCCAGATTTTTGACTACCTCGTCGAGTTTTTCTTCTTCCACTGGCATGTACTTCATCCTTCCTCTGGACATCTGGTAGGAACCTGGGCATAATGAACCTGGCTTGACAACGATGGCGTCTGGTTTCAGGGAAAGTATACCCTGCATGCAGCGCTCCTTTCCACCATAAGGTGAACCGAAGCCTGGATTCTCATACTCTTTCATCTCTTTTGTTTCGTCATCAAGAACCACTATTGCGTTTCCATATTCGAGGGGTGTCAAGAAGTTGTCCTCATCTACTACTGCTACTATTTTCATAATCCCCCATTCCATTTTAGGTAATAATAATTATCGGTTACGAGATCATGACATAAAACTTAAATATGGTTGTTCAGTAGTAACCACGATATTTGAGCTCCAAGGAAGGTATTTCAACACCAGAGCCGTTCTCAACATGGCCTATTTCCTTCAGATTTACCCTTCCTTTCAATGTGTTTACAAAATCAAGTCTGCTCTCTGGATCGATAACTACAACATAGCCCATGCCCATGTTGAATATCTCGTACATCTGCTCAATAGTGAGGTTTCCCATATCCATAAGCTGCTTGAAGACATTCTGCGGCTCTATTGGATCCGTGATCATATACCTCATATCCTTCATCCTTGACAGATTTTTTATCCCTCCGCCGGTGATGTTTGCCATTCCGACGATGTTTACAATATTTAGTATATCAAGGATCTCACGGACGTATATCCTTGTCGGCTCAAGAAGAATGTCAGCTGTCTTCTTGGATTCTCCGGGAAAGTTGCTTGAAAGATCTATACCGTTATCTCTTATTATTTTCCTTACCGTGGTGAAACCGTTAGAATGAAGGCCGCTACTTTGGAGGGTAAAGATCAGATCGCCGTCCTTTATCTTTTCTCCATTAATTATCTGAGATTTTTGCACGATACTGAGAGACGTCCCAGATACATCAATATGATTTACCAGATCCGGAACTATTGACGTTTCGCCTCCGACAATCGTGAGGTTCGATAATTGTGCTCCAAAATTAAATCCTGTTCCGAGTTCTTTCGCGATATCCACATCAATGTCCTTTAGGTTTATGTAATCTACAAAAGCGATAGGTTCTGCGCCTACTGTCAGGGCATCATTAACGTTCATTGCTATGCAGTCTATTCCTATCGTGTCGTATTTTTTTGCTTCCTCTGCAATCATAGTTTTAGTGCCAACACCGTCCGTATTCATTGCAATGGCAAGATTTCCAAGATCTATCAGCCCAGAAAAGCCACCGAAGCTACCTATAACTTTAAAGTCCTCCCTTTTGAATTTTAGTTGTCTTATCAGATTTGTTACAAACTCTCCCTGCATCTTTCTGTTAACTACCTGTGGATCACCGCGTGACATGATTCTGTATTTCATTGTTGCATAAATCTCTATCAGGTCATTCACATTATTGCTAAACGATCAGAAAAAGGTATGAAACGAGCATTTTCTGGCTCTACATATGGGATATTGCCTTGACTCTACCCGACCAATCATATATTTTAAATATAATTCTGCTCTATCGATTTGGTGGTAAATTGGTTAAATTAGAATCACTGGATTACAAGCCTAAACCTATAGATGAGAATTTTTTGAACGATCCCGAACATTACCCTGTAACCGGTAAGCATCATGACCATGATGTACGTGCGGAGGGTGTTAAAAGGATGGGCGCAGATGGAAAGCCCTATCCTACAAAGTGGGGAATCCATGGTTCTCATGTGGGTGTTGATTGGGAAGCGTGCATAGCTGATGGAGCGTGCATGGATGTGTGCCCTGTTACATTGTTTGAATGGGAACTGAATCCTGGCCAGATGGGTACGGGAAATGATAAGAAGATTGATTCTGACAAGGATCTTTATGCAAAATACAGAACAGACAAGTGTGATCCGGTTAGAGAGAGCGAATGTATCTTCTGCATGGCATGCGAGAGCGTTTGCCCGACAAGAGCAATTAAAATAAACCCATAATCACAAAAATTTTCTTTTTTTTCATAGTTTTAGCGTCTTTGGTTTTAGGCTTTTTTCCTATTTCATTTCAATCCAAAACTTAAATTCATAAATAGGATATAGAGGCTAGAGCCTAAAAGGATGTGAAATGTTGCCTAATCAAAATATTGAGAAAAACTATACCTTTTTCAATGAAGCCATGGAGCTGAGGAATCTTGCGAAGAAGCATCAGGAATTCTTTAGAAACGACATACCGCTGATAGCTTCGGAAAACATAATGAGTCCACTTGCAAAGGAAATGCTTTTGACAGACCTTGGATCAAGATATGCCGAGGGACTTCCTCATCATCGGTACTATCAGGGAAATTTCTACGTTGATGAGATAGAGGATAAAATCATTGAGCTGTCAAACAGGTTATTTAAGTCGAAACAGACCGATCCCAGGCCCATCTCCGGAACCAATGCAAACATGGCAGTAATTTATGGTTTCCTGAACCCTGGAGACGTCATAGCTGCCCCAGATCTCTCAGGAGGAGGCCATATCAGCGCAGCCAAGTTTGGCGCTGTTGGTTTCAGAGGATTAAATATAAAGACATACCCATATGATCCAGCTACGATGACCGTTCTTCCAGATGAGGCTTCAAAGATGATTATACAGGAAAAACCTAAAGTGTGTCTCTTTGGACAGTCTGTATTCCTTTTCCCGACACCATTGAAGGAAATGAACGATGCATTTCAGGAGGTTGGGTGTAAGGTGTGGTATGATGGTGCGCATGTCCTTGGACTGCTTGCTGGAGGAAGATTCCAAGATCCTCTGAGAGAGGGGGCAGATGTTATTACAGCAAGTACGCACAAGACGTTCCCTGGCCCTCAGCACGGCATTGTTCTTGGATCTACAAGTGATGAGAACTGGAAAGCTGTTCAAAGAGGGGTTTTTCCCGGCACACTGAGCAACCATCATCTCAATTCCATGGCCGCACTCGGTATGACGCTTGTGGAGGAGCTTGAATTTGGAAAAAGTTATGCTGATCAGATCATAAAGAACTCCAAGACCTTAGCAGAAGAACTTGCCTCGCTTGGAATGAATGTTCTCGGTGAAGCAAGGGGTTACACCGAATCGCACACACTTGTTGCAGACGTAACGAATTTTGGAGGTGGGAAAAAGGTTTCTGAAACATTAGAAAGCGTTGGCGTCATATTAAACAAGAATCTCCTTCCGATCGATCATAACAAAAACTCTCAAAACCCAAGTGGGATTAGGATCGGAACACAGGAAATCACGCGTATCGGATTTAAAGAGAGCGACTGCAAGGAACTGGCCAGTCTGATAATAGACTCTTTAAAATTAACTGATTATGATCATATAAGAGAGAGAGTCAGGGATCTGAAGTCAAGATTTAATGAGATCCACTACTGCTATGGAAGAGAAAAGCCCTATGAATATATCAACGTCTTCAATTGAAGTGGTGGAAATTTGATCGTGGGCCTGATTGGATTCCAGGGTGATGTTTCAGAGCATAAAACCGCCCTGCTTAAGGCATCAAAAAAACGCGATCTGAATATCACTGTAAGGGAGATAAGGAAAGATTCAGACATGAACAACATATCTGGTTTGATCATCCCTGGCGGTGAGAGCACAACCATATACAACCTGATCAACTCCTACGGACTCTATGAACGAATAAAGAATGAAGGGGGGAACGGGTTGCCAATCTGGGGTACATGCGCGGGCCTAATTATTATTTCAAAGAATACAGGGGACGATAGAGTAGTAGGAATGGATCTTCTTGATGTGGAAGTGGAAAGGAATGCTTATGGACGGCAGATAAATTCATTCATTTCTGAATTGAATATTTCAGGAATAGGAAAGTTTGAGGGAGTATTCATAAGGGCACCCGTGATCTCCCATGTGGGAGAGGTGGAAGTCATGGCCCATTACAATGAAAAACCAGTCATGGTGAGACATAGAAATTACATTGGGACAACATTTCATCCAGAGCTCACGAATGATACCAGGGTACATGAACTGTTCTTAGATATTGTAGAGGGGGAGGGGTACACTTCCACTGGAAATAATAAAGGTGATAATTGAATGATAAAAGAAACTGCGTTGTATGATAGACACCTGAAACTGGGTGCAAAGATGGTTGATTTTCATGGCTGGAATATGCCACTGTATTATACGAGCATAATAGAAGAGCATATGGCTGTACGAAAGGCTGTAGGACTGTTTGATGTTTCTCACATGGGTGACATAATTGTGGAAGGAAATGATGCAGCTGCTCTGCTGGAGCATGTACTTCCTTCCGCAGTATCAAGGTTGAACAGTGGAGAAGCCATGTATTCTGCGTTTCTTGATGTAAATGGTAACATAATAGATGATACAATAGTATATAAAATAAATAATAAAAAATATTTTTTCGTACCTAATGCATCTATGATAGCTATAATATTCAACTGGGTAAAAGATAATTCTTCCGGATATGATGTGAAATTGAGTGATTTATCGGATTCGATATCTTGCCTTGCAATTCAGGGACCAAGGTCTGGAGATGTGCTCAATGATCTAAATCTTGAATTCTCAGAGCAATTCAAGTTCAGGTATCACGAAACCCATGAATATGGATTGAATAGTATCACAGGAAAAAATGACATTATCATATCTGGTACGGGATATACGGGAGAAAAAGGCGTTGAGTTACTAGTGAATGCTGAACGTTCTCCGGATCTATGGGATTCTGTGCTCGAAAAAGTAAGAAAATATGGTGGTTTACCGTGTGGATTGGGTGCGAGAGATACCTTACGAACAGAGAAAGGAATGCTTCTTTCAGGAACGGATTTTAATAGAGATAGAAATCCGTATGAATGTGCTATATCATTCATAATGACAAACGATCATGATTTCATAGGAAAGGAAAATTTGATAAAAGAAACAAAAGAGATCTTTAGGGGATTCAGGTTAAATGAAAAGATCATACCTAGGCATGGAAATTCTATATTCAATGGCCAGGAGAATATTGGAACAATAACAAGCGGAACAATATCTCCTATTCTTGGTAAAGCCATTGCACTTGGTTTCATAGACAGAAAATTCTCTAAACCAGGAACCACTGTTAAGATCAATATTAGGGATAAAACAGAAGAAGCTATGGTGTCTAAGCCAAAGATTATTCCATAGGAAACGCACCCCTCTCCCCCATTTTCGCTTTTATGACAAATGATGTAGTATTATATTTAAAATAGTATATTTTTTTATTTAATATCGTTAAACAAGCACTGAAATGCAGAATTTTACCGTCGTTTCCTCATTTCCGAATGTTCAATTATTACTATTCCCAAACGAGACATCAACACTTGCTACAGATCCATCGCGATTTGTTTTAAGATAGTAAGATACAAAACGGCTCTTCTCAAACCGAATTATCATCCGTCCGTAAAGCGTTGTTGAAGGATCGGTTACTATGTCGCAGTATTCCAATCCATTTTCTTAAATTCTGTACCACAAAATCGTATACATCAGGAAGACAAACCAATAATCCAACGAAGAAAAAAGAGGTTTAAATTAAGCCTTACTTTCTGTTTTTGAATCCTGCTGCTTATCCCCACACGCATAAGTGATCATATCAGAAATAAATTCAAACTTCTTATTCTCTGATGCTTTTTCAAACCACTTTACAGTGTAGCATGTAACGTCCTTGTTGTACTTCTTTGTTATATCATCCAGTCTTGCCTGACCACCGCTTACATCTTTTTGTAAGTATTTTATGGCCGAATCCTGAACAATATTATATGCGTTGTAATCTTCTGGTTTTATCTTTTCCAGCTCAGCTTTAGCGTCATCTATTCTTTCCTGCAATATCAGCGAGTCAATTAGAAAATCTCTGAATTCTTGGCCGTTATCTTCCTTTTCTCGCAGGACATTCCTCGATAAGTCTTCTGCTTCCTTGTATTTACCACTGTTTATCAACACAGACAATTTCAATGAAAGTACATCCATCCTATCCTTGTTCATTTCAAGAATCCTGTCACAGACCTCAATAACAATATCGTTGTAGTCCGACTTCTTGTTAATGTTGCCTAAGGCATTAAGCATTGTATCATACATGGCAAGATCGCCTTTTCCGGATTCCAAAAGCTCAGCTAAAAGAGCTTTTGCTTCCTCAATCTTATCACTGTAAGATAGGACCTGGGCTTTAAGAAGCTTAAGGTTAAGTGATTTTGGATCCGTTTCAAGCTCATGGTCGAGTAGCTCCACAGCTTCCGTGTAATTTTTCTTCGTTATCATTATGTTGAGTTTTTTAGTCAGGAGTTCCGGGCTGTGCGGTCGGAGTTCAAGAGCCTGATCAATCTGCTTCATGGCATTATCCGGATAGCCCATGCCTAGAAAGTTGTCCGAGAGCACCTCATGGAATTCTGGAACAGTGGGCCACTTAACGGATCCCTCAACTGCTATGTTCGTAGCATCCGTTATTGCACCAAAAGATGCCAATTCCCGCGCGGCATAAATATATGCGTCGACATCGTTCGGGCAGGCTTTCACCATCTTTATCAATTCAGAATAGGCTTCTTCCGTTTTCTGCTGATTTTTCAGCTCTTCTATTTTTTCTGATCGGTAATGGTGGTTATCTGGATCAAAGCGTATAGCAAGATCAAGCTCTTTCATGGCCTTCTGAACGTTTCCTTCAGACATATATACCGAATAGAGAGCAAAATGGGGCTTTGCGAGCGTGGAATCAATATTAAGTGCTTTATTGAACTCTGACTTTGCATCTTCATTTTTATTCTTTTCGATAAAGTTGAGTCCCCTGAAGTAATGCACGTCCGGATCGTTCTCAAGTTTACCATGGCACAGGTTGAGTTCTAAGATCGAATCGTCATAATCTCCTTTATTGTAAAGAGCAATGGCAAGATCCAGATGCAGGTCTGTCAGTGATGGAAATTTTTCCAAGCACGTGCGAAGAAAGTCAACAGCTTTTTCGCTCTTTCCGAGAGCAAGGTATATTTCTGATTTAAGTGAAATATATTTTAAGTTGCTTGGCTGTATCTGGAGCGCCTCATCTATGTATTTTAGAGCCGAATCATTATTAAAATTCCGGACCTCACTCACAGCGTGCTCCCAGAGATCATTGCTCATTCTCTGCAATCCATTTTCTTGAGTTGTTGCCATTGTTCGTCGGAATTCCGATTACGTTAAAAACACTTTGCGGTTTTCTCAGCACTCAAGCAACGTAAGGTATGGGCCTGCCAAAGCCATAGAAGTTAGCTATGATTCCGATTATAAGAATCGCGACCATGAATGAAATTGCATAATAATCGATTCTGGAAAATGGAACTCCTTCCAAGTAGCTCCTTCTCTTTGTTGCCCTGAATCCCCGTGTGTCGGCTGATATTGCAATTTCTCTTGCACCGCGCATCAGGTGTATTATAGTCGGAACCAAAGCATATAGGCCCCCCGCAAGCATAAAAAACGGCTTAAGAAATCTCGGGTACCGTGAGCCCAACCCTCTCATAAATTGTATCTTAATGGATTCGTCCAGATAGATGAATATCTCAGGAACGGTTTTCATTCCAACCATGAGTGTGAAAATTATGGCGTCCGGAACATGTACTTTATGGAATGCACGAAGGATCTGAGTTGGCGTATTAGTCATGATGAGAAGAAGGGCCGAGACGGTAATGGCGGCAGTTCTGAACGCAACCTGCAGGCCATACTCGAGGCCTTGTAATGTCAGGAAGTGTTCATAGCCCATTATACCGAAATAGGAGGGCCATGTCCAGAGAACTATTGGGTGATAACCGGGAAAAGCATAAGACAGTGTTATACTGGTGGTGTAAGGAGCGTATGCCCAGGTTGTTCCGACCAGGATCGATATCGTAAAGAAGAGTCCGTAAAGAAATTTTCTTTTACCATTTTTAAGCGATAAATAGGATAAAAGGAGGACAAAGGTGAAAACGGCAGCGATCCACCAAACTGTGATGGCAGCAACGATCATAACGGTAATTGAAAGAACAATCTTTACCACCGGGTTAAGGCGGTAGTAAAAAGTACCGTATGCCTCGTAACTGGTTATCTCTTTGAACCCCCTGATACCGATGGCAACAAGTATCAGGTAGAAAGGCATCGTAACGCCAAAAAGAAGTATTAACCAGCTGATTATGGCTTCGACCGTTCCATTCATTTTAGCACCTCAGTAAGTATTCCGAAGGAGGAGATATGCCGAACTCTTCGGATCTCGTAAAAACCTCCTCTGGTGTACCTTCAAGGACTATTTTCCCGTTATCTATAAGTGATGTGCTATCGGCGTATTTGTAAACAAAGCGGACGTCATGCGTGACGATAATGAACACATACCCCTTTGACTTTAAGTTTAAAAGTTCCTTTCCCAACTGTTCCTTATGGTAGAAGTCCTGGCCGGAAGTTGGTTCATCAAGCATGACGACTTTTACTCCTCCTGCTATTGTGGAAGCCATTGCAACTCTTCTTCTCTGTCCCTGGCTGAGCATCTGTGGATCCGTTTTCAAGTAGTTAGTGAGGCTGAGTGACTCAGAAAGTTCCTGGGCAAGGGCAAGCAGATCTGGTTGTTTTCTGACACGCATTGAGTATGTGAGCTCCCGTTCCACGTTCTTGTTTATCAGCATAAGATCGAAACTCTGCGGAAGGTAACCTATGATTCTTCCGCGCATGTATATGTCCGGGTCAGTCACAGCCTGATCGCCGACAATAATAGTTGAAGACACATCAGCGTACTTCTTCTCAAGAAAACCTATGAGCGCTTTAAGCAGAGTGCTCTTTCCAGCGCCGTTTCTGCCAATTATTGCATGTATTGTCCCTTCCCCCGAATTTATAGATGCATCAAGACTGAATTCAGAACCGTAATTTACCTTAGCGCTGGCCCTGAAATAATAATTACTCGTGATCTTTCGTTCTTTCTTAGAAAGTTGTATTTTTCCATCTTTTATGGCTCTCCTGATCTCCTCAATATCTGGTTTTTTAAACCCCAGTTTGTTGGCAAGCAAAAAGTGTTCCGGTATTTCAATACCGATGTCAAGAAGTTTATCGACACTTGATAACAGCTCGTCTTTCGGTGAATCTACGACCACACGTCCCTGATCTATCACGATCACTCGATCAATAAACGGGAGCACGCGCTCTACCTTGTGCTCAACAATCATCAACGTTTTAGAACCGGTCTCTTTTTGAAGAAAATTGAAAATATCCTTCGTGCCTTCTGGATCAATATTTGATGTTGGCTCATCGAGGATCATTATGCCCGGATCCATCGTAAGAACCGAGGCAAGCGCCACTCTCTGGAGTTCCCCTCCAGATAGTTTGGACGTCTCTCTACCTCTAAGGTGCTCGATCCCAACCGCTTTTATGGAATTGTCGATTCTTTTAATGATCTCTTCCTTCGGAAGGTTGAAATTCTCTGGAGCAAAAGCTATTTCCTCTTCAACCTTATAGTTCATTACCTGCTTTTCAGGGTCCTGAAGAAGGGTGCCAACCTCCAGCGATATTTGTGAGACTTTCATCTCTCGCGTCGAACGCCCGTTAATTCTTACATTCCCTTCCATTGTTCCGGACATTATATGCGGGATGATCCCATTTATACAGTTTATTAGGGTGGATTTACCTGATCCTGATCTTCCCGTTATCAGGACTGATTCGCCTTCTTCTATCGTGAGGTGTGGTATCTCGATTGTGTTTTCAGTAGACCCTAAATATTTGAATGCAAGATTGTCTATTTCAATCGCGTTCATTGCCCAAGCACTCTTGCTATCCTGGCTGCCAGAAGTCCGGCTATTATTCCAAAGGCAACGTCTCCAGGTATGAAAGCAACAAGGTCAAACAGTATCTTTGACCAGTTCACTATTCCACCATAAAGAAGTGGTTTGAAGAAACCACCATAGATTAAAGTATCTGGTGTTGCCCACAGGAGACCAACTATTGCTCCTGTAAAACCCGCAAGAAACAATGGGTGTGTGTACCAGGCATATTTAGGCGGATCGACTGGATCCGCGGGTTTTGCCCCAGAAGGCGATGTCTTCGGTGCCAAAACACTTTTAACTGATGCCTTGGCATGTTCGAGACCTACACCAAACAGGTGCCCCTTGCTCACGGCTATGGCAAGATCAATGAACAGACCATATGTAAATGTTTCATAAATCGTGAATATCGGTTCACCTCCGAAACCGTAATGGAAAATATCTCCAAGGACGTTGAATATGGCAAGGGACAGCATACCCGCTCCAACCTTCCTTACAAGGCCCGCTATTATGAAGACAATCAAGATCCTACCAAAGAAACCGAAGCCAATGTAGGCCGTGAGTCCGCTCGGTATAACTTTGTCCAGAAGCGGCCCAATGAAAAATTCCCACACCACCGTAAAGGCCGATCCTACCCCAATGTAGACTAGATCCACAGTCTTGAATTTTGAGAGACCGCCTTCTTTTTTACCGTATATAAAAACAAATGCACCAACAACCGCAAAATAAACCACAATAATTGGCCATGGTATCATTGCTGGCGAATTCAAGTAACCTCCTATTCCGTTAAAGCTCATGCTGAGTATCAATGCAGTGGTGACATTTTAAAATTGTCGAAATAGAATATATAGACATAATATCGCTCTTTATTACTATATTATCTATATTGCTTAACATTATACACAATTACGATATTTCGCTCTGAATTGAATCTCAAGAAAAACATGAAGGGAGGAACCAGAATACAGCAATATGATGCTGTCCTAATGGATCTGGACGAAACCCTTTTCGAATTCAGGCTTTCAAGCAGAAACGGCTTAGAGCAGCTGAAAAAAGGAGTAGAGTGCCTTAGTGGAATCGAAACAACAGTTCTGGAAGAAGAATTATGGAACCTGGATAGGCACAACCTTCCCCTTGTATTTTCAGGAATGATCACACCAAGGGAATACAGGAAAATACGCCTCAGGCGCCTGATTATGCTCCATGGATACATGCCTTCAGAAAACGAAATGGAGAAGCTCGAAACTGTATATGTCCACGCTTTTGAAAGCAAGATGAAAATGTGTGATGGAGCACGCGAACTCTTAGAGTTCTGCTATGACACTGGAAAACCGACAGCCATAATAACCAATGGCGACCGGGAGACACAGTTGAAGACGATTCGAAAACTCAGGATCGATAAACTGATAGATATGATCCTGACGCCAAAGACACAGACAGAAATGAAACCCAACACTCCACTATTCGATCACGCAATATCAACATTTGACATTAAGAGAGAAAGAAGCATAATGATCGGGGATTCATGGACTCACGATGTGATGGGCGCAATTAATTCGGGAATAAAGGCCGTATGGGTCAATAGGAAAAACGAGGCAGTGCCAAGAACTGTAAATATTCTTGAAGTAAAAACTATAAGAGAACTGATTTAAGTAGAGGTTGAATTACATGGATGAAATGGGTACTTACAATGTAGATACAACATATTTTGATACTATCATTGAGAGATATGCCGACAAAAAACATGAGAACTTCATCAAGCCGGCATTTGGCAGAGGCTGTATAGCCGACATACCTGAAATCGTTGAGGGAATGATTAATGGAACGGAGCAAGCCAGTCTTTACGGAAAAATTCCTATAGATGCTATAGGCAGCGATCATGTTATCGTTTTGATACTGGACGGATTCGGGCATGATCTCTTCATGTATGCGACGGAAAAACATCCCATGAAGAACCTTGGATCGATCCTCAGTGAATCAACTTATTTGCCGATAACTAGTGTTTTTCCGTCAACCACTGCGACAGCGCTGTTCACCGTTTATATGGGAATGCAGCCGGTGGAACATGAGATAATAGGATACACGCAATACGTTCGTGAACTAGGGACGGTATGCAACATGCTCTCCATGTCGCCGATCGGAAATCGCAAGAATGATTTAATCGGTGCTGGGTGGATGCCAGGATCACTTAGAGGACGAAAATCGTTCGCTAAAAGGATTTCTGACAGCGGAACACCGAGTTTCATCTACCTTCCAAACATGATAAAGGATAGCGGGATGTCCAAAATAACCGCAGCAGAAAGCACAGTGCGATCATATTATTCGACATCGCATATGTTTACTTCTATAGCACGGGACGTGAAAGAGGCGAGAGGGAAATCGGTACACATTGGATACATTTCTTCAGTGGATACTATGTCACACAAGGTTGGTTCAAGAACAGAGGAAACTGCCCTAGAACTGGAATCGATTTTTTACAATATAGATATGTTAAAGCAGTCTCTGATGTCAACAAACACCACATTATTGATATCCGCTGATCATGGCCATGTTAATGTAGGAACGAGCAACCTGTTTGACATTTCGAAGGACGGAGAGCTGTACAATACTTTCAGGGCTCCTGTTGTCGGAGACGCGAGAGCCGCCTTCTTGAGGATACGCTGTGGCTATCTGGACGAGGCAAGGAACCATCTGATTGAAAGGTACGGTGCAAACTACGAGATCTTCGACTCGCTTGAAATGCTAAAAGAGGGATACTTTGGGGATAGAAAGGAAAACATTAATGTCAATGACAGGTTCGGAGATCTGATAATGGTTCCAAAAAGAAACATTGGCATAATAGATTCAAATCTTACATTCCTGGATCCGAAGATGAGTCATGAAAACATGATTGGTATGCATGGTGGCCTTCTCAGGGAAGAGATGATTGTCCCGTTGATTGTAGCAAATTTCTAAAATTCTCTATATTATATATAGCATATATACTGGTATTTATACGTATATATTTAATTTACATAATGTTTTTAGGTCTGAGATCAATCAATCCTTACTATGGTAGAAAACCAGAACAATATAGATCTGTTAGGCAAGGCAGATAAGGCCCCTACCAATAAATTTCACTTTAAAGTGATTTTTACATCAAGTATGGGGTTCTTTACAGATGCGTATGATTTATTCGCCATCTCTACTGCTCTGCCACTGATAGTATCTGCATCTATATTCAACGTGACGAACTCGTTGGTAACAGGGATGATTGGCGCAGCAGCCCTGATAGGTGCAGTAATAGGTGCGCTTACCTTCGGAAGAATAGGGGATATAAGAGGCAGAAGATATGTCTACGGTCTCGAGATGTTAATACTAGTAGTATTTGCCATAATATCTGCTTTATCCGTAAACGTTTGGATGTTGATTATATCGCGTCTGTTTCTCGGTATAGGAATCGGTGGAGACTACCCGATAAGTTCCACGATAATGAGTGAGTATGCAAACGTAAAAAGTAGAGGCAAGATGGTCCAAACAGTCTTCGCAATGCAGGGCTTTGGACTTTTGCTAGGTGCAGTTGTCGGACTAATAGCTATACATGTCATGCCTGCTAACTATGCCTGGAGACTAATGCTCGGCTTCGGAGCAATTCCAGCTGCATCAGTCATATACCTGAGAAGAAAGCTCAAGGAAACTCCCAGGTATTCCCTTCAGACAAAGGGTGACACAAAAGCTGCAGCTGCAGCCGTATCCGACGTAACTGGATCAAATATCGTCGTGGATCAGCAATCTTATGGGTCTGTGAAGAGTTCTCGCGGCTTACTTGCTAAATATGCAGTGCTTCTCGTCGGAACCGCAGGAAGCTGGCTCCTATTTGATATGGCATTCTACGGGACTTCCATAAATAACTCAATCGTTTTCGCGGCCATGGGCTATGGAAGTGTTAAGAACGCAGTTCTTCTAGCCTCCAATACGGCTATTGGAAATATCATACTTGCCGCTGCTTTCGAAATTCCCGGGTACTGGATAGCGTTTGCCTTTATCGATAAGGTGGGTCGAAAATTGCTTCAGTGGATCGGATTTCTCGTCATGGGCGGTCTCTATCTCACATTTGCAATCGCTTTCACTCCGCTCAAGGCTGACATACCATTATTCATAGGACTGTATGGTGTATCTTTCCTGTTTGCAAATATAGGTCCTAACTCGACGACATTCATACTCCCAACAGAACTGTTCCCGACACAGATACGGACCACAGCCCATGGAATATCGGCCGGTGCTGGAAAGACAGGAGCAGCTATCTTTACGTTTGCTCTACCTGCAATTGAGGCCGCGTATGGGTTACCCATGGTGTTTTCGTTGTTAACAGGACTCTCACTGATTGCCGTTATGTTGACATTGCTGTTCATAAAGGAAACAAAGGGCAGGAGTCTTGAACTTACGAGTAACCAGGAAAGGGCAAGCGCCCAGTTGAACAGTCGATTAAATGTTTCCCCACCAACAGGAAAATAGCGGGAAATTAAAAATTTTTAACACATTTTAAAACAATTTATTTTTAAAGAAGTAACCGACCTTAAAAGTTCATCTTCTTTCTTGTTATTTTTCTTTCCAATACGAATGAAAAACAGATGCCGAGGATAGTAGCATTTGATTAGGTAAACAACGCAGCTGAAACCATGTGCAACATTGTAGGGTCTACGTTCCATGTTTCCGAAATTATGTCAGAGCGGAAGTTTTTTCCAGTCCATAAGATCCTCGTTGTTGAGAGACCGGATTTCAAGTTTTTCTAGGAGATCTACAAACAGATCGTCTTTAATCGAGTCCGCGTACACCTTTTCTATGGAATGATGAAAAAACGTTGATTTTATGGCGCTAACTGCCATAACTGACTGAAGCCGCGAGGCACTGTTCGCATCATCATTTATCTGTTTCGAGAAATCTCTGGAAACATCCTCCTTCTGCAGATCCTTGAGAAAATCATCTACCGTATTTTCAATCAGTTTGTGATGTTCCTCTGCCAGAACTACTCTGACCTTGTAAGTAGGTTCAAAATCCACCTGATCACCATCAACCTTGAACCATTTTAAAGCGTCGTTCTCAAAAAATACCTCAGACAACGCCTCAGCTATTGCCTTTGGATCTGAAAAATCAACGCCATCCGTAAGATCATATGTAACAATGGATCCGTCTTGAGAAACTTTTCTTGAACTTTCTATTTTTGATTTCAGCTCGTCTTTTGCAACCATGTATATATGATGCAATTCAAGGATATAAGTTTCCTATCTGAAATGCACGATGCTTGAATCAAAACGTTTTGGGCAGTTATGTTCTGGTAACACGCTTTCTTAGGTGTTTTTATCAATTATTATTCTAGTGGCCTTTTGAGAACACGTCGCATACAATCTTCTGAAATAAGATATGTCTAGCAAGTCAAGGCAATGCCTACACTTCAGCTAGTAAATAAAAGCCAGAAAAATAGCACATCATACGTAACATTATATATAGCTCGTAAATCTAAGTCATATTTTCAAAATTTTTATGTAACAGCGATATCTTAGATAACCATGCGAAAAACTCCACATGACTTTTATACAGAATTTGGTGTTGAATGGTTAGCTCAAAGAAAAGACGAAAAACAGACAGCGAGTGAGTTAGCCTATATTTCACGATTGTTGAATAAGGGAAAGAGAGTATTGGATCTCGCATGTGGATACGGTAGGTTTACCCTCCCTCTGGCTGAAATGGGATATCTGGTAGATGGTATAGATATAACTGCTATATTTATCAAGAGAGCCAGAGAAGAGGCGAAGAAAAGAAATCTCCACATTGGATTCAGGGTTGGGGATATGAGGAATCTACCATACAAGGAAGATTCTTTTGATTACGTAATCAGTATGTGGAACGCATTCAGCGAGATTACGACAGAATCGGAGCAGATTAGAACTATCCATGAAATTTACAGGGTCCTTAAAAGAGGTGGTCTGGCACTTATTGAAGTGAGAAATCACAGATCAAGTCAGTTGATTGAAGAAAACTTCATAGACGGACATGAGGCAATGCCAAGCTATAATCATACAAGAGGGAGCCTGAAAAATTTGATGAAGATCTCGGAAATAAATGATTACCGGGTCTTCATTGATAATTTCGGCGGAAGAAAGAGGCTCTTGTTGGAGATAATGAAAACATAGGCAATCTTCGATGTAGCTATTGTCTATTTTTCTTTGAGGCCCCCCTCCTCTTTTAGAACACCTTTTAAATCAAATACATTCGTTCTATTTGCAAGCCCGTATATAATGTTGGCAAAACTTCATTTTTCGATTTTAGTTCCGATAGCCTCAGCTAAATTTTATTAGAGACAGATATGTTTCTACTTCTCATCTAACACAAACCTGCGTGTGTAATACATTGAAAATTTCTCCCTGATCTTTCTTAGACTGCGTCATTTTTAGGAAACTTTAAACCTTTATTATCCTTCTTCTTCACATGTATAATTATGTTCTCATACCTGGAGCTTGGCTTGGAGGTTGGGCCTGGAATAAAGTTGATCGTATATTGCTGGAAAGCGGGCACAATGTATTCCCTATAACGCTTACAGGTATGGGTGAACGAATTCACCTTGCATCACCTGATATAGGCATGAATACAGCAGTAGAAGACGTCATTAATGTAATAAGATTCAATGATCTGGAAAACATAGTGTTGGTCGGGCACAGCTTTGCTGGAAAGGTTGCAGCTGTTGTTGCTGATAAGATGCCCGGAAAGATCAGAACAGTCATATATCTTGACTCATTCAGACCAGAGGACACCAAAGAGCCGCAGGGGATTTATGATCCGACAAAGGAATTTGGTCAACTTGATGAAGGATCATTTGCGATCCCATTCTCAAAAATCGTTCTTGAGAATATCGCAAAGGATGTCAATGGCAAGAACAAAAAATGGATGCTAGATAAATGTACTCCTTGGCCAATCAGGCTTGCGACTGATCCAATTATTCTCACCCGATCGCCCCAGCTTATCAATACTGCATACATTTTCTGCACGATGAGTGGTGATCCCGTAGATGAAATAATTCAGGGAAAATGGGGCAAGCTAGTGGGTCCTTACCGCAAAATGGAAACCGGGCATTATCCCATGGTCACAAAACCTGATGAACTTGCAAAACATTTTCTTGAACTACCTGAGATCTCTTAAAGAAAATTATTCCTTTCCTTATTCGGGTGTCACTTTCTCAATGAAGATGTTTTCTTGAAATCCTTATCAGGTGGATCCAGTGAATTCCATTTTAACAAGTTCATGCTGCAGACAATATTTTAGAAAATAGGCAACCATCCACCTTTAACCAATGTGGGTAGAACACTCGAAACGGTCTGAATGATCCTCGCGTATGGTGATTTGAGTTGTCTGGGGACAAGAAAACTGCTTGCATTATGTCACTTAACATCTTCTCGTGGAAACGGCAATAATTCGTTCTATCGTGCCTTTATCTATGACTGGAACCCCAGGGAATTTAAATAGTATCGCTGTAGCTTTAGTTGGGTCTTCGGAATTGTCCACTATGTTAAAAGCTAGAGACTCATCTATTACCAAGGCACATCCGAGGCCTGTAGTCTGTTGGAGTCCATTGATGATTCAGGTATCATATTCATCTATTTTTACACTATTGACAGCACTTAATTTGATCGTTCTATATTCTATTAATTTGATGCGATTCTTGGAATCTGGTAGTTTGTCAGTAGATTTTAACATGCAAACTAACCTAACAGTTGCTCCACTTTTCGTGAGGTTTTTTGCCAACGTCGCAACACGCTCAATGTATGAATTCGGGTAGCCACCGAACATAAAAATACTAGTTGATGCAGAATATGCTAAATTCGAGAGTCGTATCCTAATGGCACCTCTCCCATGGATCTTCCCTTTTCGTGTTTTCCAGAATCCCTGATTTGCAAAACTGTAATATTTTTTCAACCGACTTTCTCTTTTCCTCTATCATCAACGAGAGGATCTTTTCAATATCGTTTAGCTTGAACAAAACCGGCCGTCCTGGCTGAATTTCAACAAACCCCGAATTAATGAGTCTTTCTATAGTCTCATATATTTTATTCCTTAGAACAAGCGTTTCTCAGTGAATATCAGAAGCACTCGCAACACCAATAGTGATCAGGCATTCTACGATCCTTGCCTCGTTTTGAGACAAGCCTATTTTTAGAAGATGATCATGTACCTCTGTCATTGTTACCCCAGAAGTAACGAATTTATAATAAGGTATTGGAAACATATCTGTAAGAAACGACAAGGTGATAGAAATAAAGAATAACGAAGTAAGATCTGCAAAGACAAACATTATCGTGAATATACGAAATGTAATCTTTCTCCTCCTTGGTCTCTTGATCATACAATTCTGGCTAGGGATGACAATCAATCTTGAGGTAAACATACCAGTTAAGCATTTTGGAGCAATGCGATCGTTAATGTACTTCGGAGGTCACTTTGGTTTCGTTCTTGTACATGTTATCATTGGATTTGCTATTCTGCTCACATCACTGACTTTTCTTATTCTTGGTTTCAAAACTCATTTATTGTCATTAAGAATATGTGCGATCGTCGCCTTTGCTGGAGTCATAGGTGCAATAACAAATGGAATCTTGTTCTTAATGTCTGGGCAATTTTTCGGTTGGTCCATAGGAATGGCGATGAGTGCCGTCAGTGTGCTGGTAGTTTCTGCAGTCAGTCTATATTTCGTTGGGAAGAATATGCAAAGCGAACGGGCATAAGAAGGAAAACCAATTCATTACGGAACGTTGCATGATCTAGAAATTGATCGGTCAATATTTAATTAAAGTTTAAAGTAAATGCCTAGAGGCAAATGGTTAAAACATCTAATCCAGCCACGAATACGCATCTGATCTCGTTGCAATCCTCACAACTTTTATTCCGTCATCATCCAGAAAGTATATGATTCTGTAATCTCCCACCCTTAGCCGGTAATAAACACGGCTTGTTCCTGTTAATTTTTTTGTGTCTAGTCTTTGTGAATTGTTGTAAGGATCTTTCGCAAGATCATTAAACTTTTCCCTGATCCTGTTCTGCTCCATTTTTTGCAGAAATTTAAACTCCTTCGCTGCTGTGGTTGAGAGAAGCACCTCATAAGTTGTCAAGTGGTACAAACTCCTCATTATTAGCTATCCTGTCAAGCTCATTGAAGAAAATAGCCTTCTTGCTGATCTCGAGGAGGGTTTCTATTATTTCATCATAGGTCTGACCCTTTCTCCCAACTTTCTTGAGTTTCTCTCTGGTCTCTTTAGAAATTTGTATAGTGGTCTGCTCCATAATATATTAATATTATAGTCATATATAACCGTTTTCAATAAGTATGTGTGATATATAATAACACTGGAACGGGTACTTGATAACTAATTATAAAACAACCAAAATTGTTGGAAATTGACTGTGCGAGACATTCATTATGCGGTCAAAATGGATGTTGAAATGACTTTCGGCGATGGATCGGTCGGTATTTGTTTAAAATTTTAATTGAATACAGTAGTTCTGGTATTTTTACGTTGGAGATATATATATATATATTTGAAATCATGAAAAATCATGGCCGATTTTGCTTTGCTTTCACGAGAGATCTCCTGGAAAGTTCTTGACATTGAAATATTTGGAACTCTAACGTATCCCGATGATGGTTTATCTCACCCCGGAATAGTGATGGTTGCCGGCAGTGGGCCGACTGATAGGGACTGGTGTTCACCCCTTCTGCCTGGAAAAAACGGAAGTGGAAAACTTCTGGCGGAAACTTTAGCAGGGGAAGGTTACGTTACACTTAGGTATGATAAAATGGCATCTGGACCACATGTAAGGGGAAACCTCTCAAAATTCGCTGGAAAAGTAAGCATGGAAACGCATATACAGGAACTAACCGGAGCGGTTTCAACCTTAGCTTCCCAAACCAACGTCATAAATCAAAGGATTTATGCGTTAACAAACAGCGAAGGTGGGATCCATGCAGTGAATTATCAACTAAGTGAAATGAGCCAAAAATTTAAGGCGCTTGTACTGACAGGTGCACCCGGGAGATCGGTTGGAGATATAGCCAGAAGTCAGCTGACTGCACAGATTAAATCTTATCCAAATGCTGACGAAATATTGGAAAAATACGATAGGGCAGTGAATCAATTCCTGCTTGGAAACAAAATGAATATAGAAGATTCGTTGTCAGAAGGTGTCAAACTTATGCTTAAGTCACTGGAAAGTCCCTATAATCTCCCATTTTCAAGAGAACTCTGGAAATATTCTCTTTCAGAAAATTTGAAAAAAATAACAGAACCCGTGCTGGTCATCATAGGGAAGAAGGACATCCAGGTAAACTGGAAGGATGATGGGAAGTTGCTTGAATCAACTCTTGCTGATAAGGGGAATGTGGACTTTGCGTATCCGGAGAACGCAGATCATGTGTTGAAACACGTTGATTTGCCTCTTGAAAGTATATCTGCGGAAATTGCCACATCTCACTATAATTCAGACGAATCTCACCTCGATGCCGAGGCAGTCCAAATTATAACGAAATGGCTGGAACGGCATTGATAGTCTGAAATAGCAGTTATTATTGAACTCTGCCAGTGATTTGACTAAGATGTTTCAAAAACATCTTCATTGAAAAAATTCAAGAAATTAAAAATAGTAGATAAGGTCAAGATCTGTCTAAAATATAAATAGAATTTAAGCCGGAGGAGAGTGCTAACTTATGAAGCTTTTCATCTCCAGTGTAAAACTCATTACATCCAACTTCAATAGCACTTGTAATCTGTAAGGCATCAGCAACATAGATATGGTGTTTTAGGACAACATCCCAGCTGCTTTCTAGTATGCTTTCGGATAAGGTGGTTATTCTTATTCTGCTTATCTTCTTAAGCCTCGCAGTTTCATTCGAGAATCTGCCCATAACTTCATCCAACTGTTTACTTGTAATTCTTTTTTGCCTATGTGCCCTGTCAAATACTCCAATAACTTCTCCAATATTCCAAACACTAAATGAAAGCATAATGTTTCCAAAATAGGCTTCATTGTATTGTGCACGAATAAATTCCGAGCCAGTTTCATACACGTACCTCTTTACTATTGCGCTACTGTCAAGATATGCGACTTTCTCGGTCATCCCTAATGCTCCTTACCAAATCGGATACTTTGCTTTTTAGTTTAATCGGATCAAAATCTAGGTCAGATTTGCCATACTTGGAATATTTCATTAAGGATTTATCTAAATCTAAATACAGTTCGTTTTCGATGGCATCCTTTAGGATAGAGCTTATGTCCTTACCTCGTTGTAATGCAAGATTCTTGAGCTCCATCCAAATCTCGTTATCTATGGATATACTCGTTTTCACTTTCATATAGATTCGAATGGTATATTGGTATAAAATTGTTTACCTTCATACCAAAATTACAGGCAATGAAAACTCTTCCAAAAACAAATAGAATTGATAGCAAAACAATGAGAAGAATATTCTCCAACAAAAGTGATTGGTGTAAAATCAAAAGCTGTTACGGAAGAACATTTTGTCCCAAGCGCCTAAAAGATGCCTTGCCTACGCTATTTTATGGATCAAATAGGAATGCATCTACATTCTTGCGCCTTTCCAATTCGCTTTCAACGATATCTAAGAATTACAGGTTTCATCCCTGCGGCAGCTAGTTTTAATTGCCCTTAAGATTTGGATATGAGTCAAGCCGAGGTATAGGTTTAAATGAGGTATCTCCTGGATTTCTTGATCATTTATCTGATTATCTTAGTCATACGACCAATTTGTCTATTACACACCAAGGATCATGGATAAGGTTGTAAATTCGAGTCATCGGTTGGTATCATTTTGATTTGGAGAATCCCTATCCTCACCTTATCCGCGATGTGATATACGAAATCTTAAACAAAGGCAATACATTTTCAATTTGTAACGAGGCTTTAAGAATTAATCGGTACGTTTTTGTATGAACTAGCACCTTCTCAAAGAGCATAATTAATTTAATGGACCGGTTAGGATTTAATCAATGTTTTAAGATGTCAATGAAAAAAGTTCTTAGGAACACGCTATATGACGATGTAGCGTGAGAGTCGGAGAGGCAGCTGCAGTATTCGCTGACCTGTGAGGTCG
>JAJSLM010000013.1 GCA_026127925.1 Thermoplasmatales archaeon | reverse complement strand
TGCTATCGTTAAAAGTGTGGTTCCTTTCCAATATTTCTAGGCCTATTCCTTTCGTTAGTCATCCAGATCTTCACGCTCTCTTTCCGGCTTAATCGCCCGTACATATCATATGTATACTATTCTTTAACCACTAAAAGGACATTAAATAAACATATAAGTTGTCTATTATTTTTTCGTTGTAGAAAAGAGGATTCGTTAGTTCATTTTGAAAGATTAAAGACTGTTGATTTTATTATCGCAAGATTCTAATCGACACTATGTTTCTTCGCACGAGAACGTTATTTTTTCCAAAGTCAGAGACGACTCGGAATCCTCTCTCGGTAAACATGTGTATTGAACCGAACCACAGTTCATATGCGCCTTTCCATTTCACAGGGTAAGCTTCTACGAGTCCACCACCGTTTCTCGCTATTCTTTCTAGCACGCCATCGAGTGCAAATTTTGCCACCCCAATATGACGATGATGGGTGTCAACAAAGAAACAGGTTATTCTCCATTTCTTTGCATTGTCATCTGTAATCCTTAGATTCGAATACCTCTGTGAATTTTCTATCCTGGGTAATTCCTCGAATGTACCATATTGACATGAGGCGACTACGCTCTCGTTATAATATACTAGAACGGATCTGGACTTACCTTCTTCAATAAGCTTTTTTTTGAGATCGTGGTTGGATACGCGTTCTTCGCCCCTCTTTATCCTGGGAATTGGAAGCTTTCTGTGGTAGTATACACACCAACAGGAGCTCTGAACCCCGTTGTACTTATTGAAGAGTTCCTCAAATTTAGGCCATGATCTAGAGTCCAGATCACCGATACTGTACTTTCCTTTCATTTCCATATGCTCAAACACTCCCTTTCATTTATTGGATTGCAAATATTTCCGACCTTTAGAAATCCTTTATTACTTTTGATCATCAAAGTCCTGAACCTAAAAGAGCCATTTGCATTTGGTGCCTTATTGCCCCTCTGAGAAGCTCATTCATTTATAGGTATGGCCGGAATTATGCGTTCCTCTCTTTTCATCCCGGAAGACTTGTAGAGTTTCAGATAGGGCATCAAGGACTGAATAACTTTGTTCTCAGCTTTTCTAAGATGTTCCTCGTATGTTGACCTAGAAATTCCTATGGTAGCAGAAATAGACTCAGTGGTAATTTTTCTAGGAGATGAATAATAACCATAGTCGTACGCCTTCGATAATGCCTCCATCTGTTTTTCAGTAAGATCGGAAAAAAAGGTTTCCGCCCATACAGATAAAGGGATGGCATCTTGGTGAATGCTCTTCTTGCTTAGAAGTTCCACATTTCCGAGCTTAGAAAGTTCACGGAATAGCTCTTTAATGTCTTTTTCATTGAATGCGATTACTCTAAAATAACCCCAGCCATCAAGGTAGGTCGCAGGACCGACATCACTAGTATGGGTTCGTTCTGTAATCTGCCAGACAGTCTTGTAAAGATCACAACTGCACTTAAGTGTCAAAATAAGACCGTCTGACGACGGCCTGAATTCCTCGATAAATCTTCCAATTTTCTTTACATATTCCTCTATATCAGTTTTAAGAGATCTGCCACCTAAAGGAATATGGATCATTTCTCGCTCCCAAACGCACCACATTGTTATTTTTGAGCCTTTGTACCTCTCAGACATTTCGATCAGAGGATAATCGTACCTTATCTTGAACGAAATTTCCCACGATGCCATGATGATCGAATTTAACTGCATTAATAAACTTTGTCCCCTCGTTCGACGGCTCTGTACGCAGGCACAAACTAGTTCCTATTGAGTTCTATATAAGAATTATCATGTTACCCTTACCTGACAGAAAATATGTTGAGCTTTACAGAATTGCAAGCGACTTGGAACTTGACCAGTACATCAGAGATGAATGGCATGGTGACAAGTCATTTTTGATCCATCCGACAGAGCAGAAAAAGAAAAGATCAATTTCATTAGCTTTTTGGAGAAAATAAAGTCGCGAACTGCAGTAACATAATTTCTTCCATAAAATTTCAAGCCCATCTGATCTGAGACTTTGTAACTTTGTTTGTGTACTCGAGACTCAATGAAAATGGGTACTAAATCTTTCTTGGTCGATGATTCCTTCGTAATTTTTAAGGATCGTATGTACCTGTTTTTTGAGAACAAATTAAACTGTAAGTGAAGCGGGTCCGAGGGGGTTCGAACCCCCGACCTATGGATTAAGAGTCCATCGCTCTACCTAGCTAAGCTACGGACCCACGTTGCCTCTAACGGAAATGATTTATTGATATATAGATTTGTTAGATTCACTTGAAATGTTTTAAAGAAATTTTAAGCTGGACAGAAAGAATCGGGTTCGCTTAACTGGCCCTGTAATCGCTTACCAGCATGCCGATGAAGGAAAGCATTGCAAAAGTCGCATTCAAACCATCCTGTACGTTCTTGTCACGGACCTTCTGCATGATATTCAAGAGCATAGCTTTGGAACTAATCTTCCCGTCAGTTATTTCATTCGTTTCTGGTGCAGCTACAAAACTACCAAGTTTCTCTAAGGTCTCCTTATCGTTTATCAGGGCAAGGAGCGAGAACATAACTTTCCCAACCTTGGAAAGTATATCCTGAAAACCCTCCGATTCGAAGAAGCTAACTATCATTTCTAAATCATCCGCTGAGACCTTCTTTGAAGCCTTGTCCACAAGTTCAAGGGCGCCAGAGCTTTTCAACTTTTTGAGTATGTCCATCAACATGGTGAACACATCAATATTTGACGTCAAATCCGACATCAACTGATCCATCGGATCATTATTTTCATCAACAGATTCTGCCATAGATATCAAATGGAAATTACATAAGACTTAATTATTGTATCTAAAGAAATCGCCGTGAACGACCTTGCTTTCATTGATTGCGTTCATGTGAAATCGCATCAGTGAGGTTTAGAGTATTCCATTTTCATAAAAGTGACCGAACAAATTATATAATGCAATTCAATCAAAACGAACATGAGCTTCTCATTTCGATCAATACAGCAATACGCGTACATAGTGTTATTTGCCATAGGCGTGATTCTGCTTGTTATCACTTCAAACGATCTTTTGTTCCACGCGCCACTCAGGGTTTCGTTGTCGTATACTGGAACGTGGGAATACTGGATATTTGTTCTCGGAATCATTCTTGTAATGGCATTTCTCTACATGTTTGTTAAAACAATGAATGACACAAAGAAATTCCTAAATATAGTTGACAGTGCAAGTAAGCAAAACTTTATAAAAAATTATAATGATTTGGCTGCAATAGCCAAACGGCTTGGACCTAAATATGAGGAACAGTTTAAACAGACCGCCGAAAAATGGCACATAAAGTAGTTTCGCAGGGTATATCTTACTTTTTTCTACTGCTTTTGCTTTTCTTTTTCTTGTCTTGTGTGACTGCGGTCTGAATCAAATCCTTCACGAACTGCGGCAATTTCGGTGCGCCGACATATACGTCCTGATTGAAGTATTTACCTGGCTTTATGTTCTCTCTATTATCGACAAACTGGACGTCGGAGGCCATGGTGAATGACCAGAAGCCACTTGGATATGTGGGAATAAATGCACAATAAACCCTTGCATATTTGAATGTAGCCGATAGTCCCTGATAGGCCATTTTGATGGCTTTTGGCTGATAGAAGGGGGAGCCGGACTGGGTCACTACTATACCGCCAGGTGACAGAACCGATTTGACCTTTGAGTAAAAGTTTTGTTCAAAGAGTCCCTCTGCCGGGCCAACTGGATCTGTTGAATCTATCACAATCAGGTCAAATTTCTCTTTCACGGAAGAAATGTACTTTACCCCATCATCAATCTCCAATGTTACCTTTGGATTCTTAAAAGACTTGTAAAGTGAGGGGAAGAATTTTTTTGAAACCTCTACGACCTGCTTGTCTATCTCAACATTAACGATCTTCTTGAGGCCAATGGAAAGGAGAGCACCTGCAGCGCCACCGTCTCCGCCTCCGATTACAAGTGCAGACTTTGGAGCGCCCTTTGATGAGTAATAAGGCATCATTGTTATCATCTCATGGTAAACGAATTCGTCCCTTTCCGTAAGCTGGACAGTTCCGTCAATCGCCAACAACTTCCCAAAATCATAGGTGTCAAATACGTCAATCCGCTGATAATCTGTTTTAACAGACAGCAACTGATCGCTCACCCTGAATGACAATTCGAGATTACCTGAGTACATTTCTGAGAACCAATTTTCTATTAGTTTCACATGAACATAATATCGAAAAACCTATTTAACCATTGCATATTCGGACGCAAAATCGCTGCAGAATGCCTAAAATGCGGAACTTTTTGAATATGCTCTAAAATCCTATCTTTTTATAATAAAATTATGATATCCAGTGATGCCGTGTATGTTGTGCTCAGCAAAAAGTCCTATAGAAATATTTTAATACTTCCATTATATTGTATCTTTGGAGGAATAATAATGGTAGGAATTAGTGAGCTAGCAAAAACAGTTTCGAAAAAGACGAACACGACACAAAAGGTTTCAAGGAATGTCATAAAGACCTTTCTGAACAGCGTAATTTCAGAGGCTGACAGGAACAGCAAAATTAACCTTGCTGGGTTTGGCATCTTTGAAAGAAAGACACAGAAAGCCAGAAAGGCAAGAAACCCCCAGACAAAGAACATCATAAATGTGCCGTCTAAGAAGAAATTTGTTTTCAGAGCTTCAAGCAAAATAAAATACAAATAAATTTTTAGAGTTTTGACATTATTTTTTTTCTTTCTTTAACAGAATAACCGGTTATTTTTTCTATCATTTGATTAAATTGTTTTACAGTTTTCATTGGATCCGGATTATCTTTTGCGCTCTCCGTCCCAACCACTAATTTCTTGCTTGAAATGGTAAAATCAATTACCGAGAGCCCAGGGATACTGCAAATTACATGATCCCCGTCTATCCTCGCGTCATCAGAGAAAGACTTTACCACTTCAAGAATGAAGTCGGAAGAGAGCTTGACACTTTTTTTTACTGGATATTCCCTAGTCATCAGACCACCTCACGCAACGGCCTTCTTGCCCGAGCTCTTCTTAGCGAACTTGCGTGACAAAGCACGCAGATAAATTATGTTCATGTACTGAGCGTCGTGCTCCAACAATGGCGAGCTTGATATGATAGTCATATCAGATTCATAATTCAGAAGAGCTTCAGCTAAAGTTTCGAATTTAAGGGTCCCGTGCTTTATCGCATCAAGCTTTAACTCATTATGATCATCATACTCTACGCCAGCGAATTCTGTGTATAGATCAGATTTTGCATATTTTGAGAATTCGGAGAGCAAAGCTTCGAAGTTGCTTACCTCTATCAGACTACCGCCGGTTATTGAATGTACATGTGGAAAATTAAGTATGGGTTCTATACTTTTTACCCTTTTGGCAAGTTGGATGAGCTCTGCGGTCGTTCCAAATATCTCAGTTTTCCCGGAGGTTTCTACTCCTATGTATGGAAATCCATTTTCTGGTTTGCATTCGTTGCTCATGGCCCTGTAAATCTTCACACTTCGCTCAAGACTCTCCTTTTTTGACCCATTGTAGAAGCCCGTATGAGTTACGACTCTTCTTGCCCTCATCGCGCGGCCAATGATCAGCGTCCACTTAAGGTGGTTATATGATTTGATTGCGATTTCCTGATCGCTCAGCATGTCCATATAGTACGGAGCGTGCATCGAGAGTTCCACATCAAGCTCGTCTGCCAGATCGCCACCCTCTTTCAGTTCGTCATAATTTCTGGCCATATTCCAGAACAGTTCCTGCACGATGTCCGCTTCTTCAATGACCGTGTCAATTCCTACACTCTTGTAATTCCCGTTCTTATCCTGTCTCAGTATATCTACGATTATGGATGAATCCACGTCCACCGGTCTAAGGCCACTGTACTCGGCAGCAGGACGTTCTTCAACATTTACACGGAGCAATTGTACCTCAAGAGCATTCATTCCAAGAAGGTGCGCATCTTCCACTGATTCCACGTAAGTTCTTCCTTTACTGGTAAGTGGAATACCAGCAATACCAAATCTAATCATCTTCTACACTTCAACACATCTCTTTATAAAAATCTTAATAGCCTGCAAGGACAAAAAGGAGGAAATTTCCCATGAAAAAACATCAAAGTTGCGTTTTGCTTTAAATATTAGAATTAAGTGAGAGTAAAATTTTTGCTACAAAGAAAAAGAATGTGCACAAATGTTTGGAGAAAGAACGAATGAATTATATAGGATTAAATAATGCAAAGGCAATGGTTATTAATTTAAGAAACCTAAGTTTCACAGTTAATTCCATTTCAACAGAATTAGGTGATATATACGAACGTAGATCCGAATTTAACAAAATATATGATCAAAGCAAAAATTTCAACGGATGGTGTGGTTGAGAAACCGGATGTAGTTGGCGCGATATTTGGACAGTCTGAAGGCCTTCTTGGCGATGAACTTGATCTTCGTGATCTCCAGAAAGGAGGAAAGATCGGGAGAATAGAAGTCGACATAGATAGCAAGAAAGGCAGAACAGAAGGAGTGATTTTTATCCCCTCCGGACTTGACAAGGTAGAAAGTTCTATATTGGCTGCATCCCTTGAAACCATTGATCGTATCGGTCCATGCAAGGCGAGAGTGGAGATAGAGAGCATAGAGGATGTCCGCGTACAGAGAAGACAGAAGATCATTGAAAGGGCTGAAGACCTATACAAAAAAATGAATGACCGGAGTAAAACTGTAAGTGAGAGTCTTGTCGCAAGTGTGAGAGAGGAAGTTGAGAAGGGGGACATAATTTCCTACGGAGAGGAAAAACTCCCTGCAGGGCCTGCGATCAACGATTCTGATTCCATCATTGTTGTCGAAGGGAGGAGCGATATTCTAAATCTTCTTAAGTACGGCATTAAAAACACAATTGCAGTCCAGGGAACGAATATACCCAAAACCGTTCAGAAGATTTCAAGGGAAAGAACCGTTACCGTATTCCTCGATGGCGATAGGGGCGGGGACCTTATCCTTAAGGAAATGCTCCAGGTTGCAGAGGTTGATTTTGTTGCTCGTGCCCCTCCGGGAACTGAGGTTGAGGAGTTAACATATAAACAGATAGTCAAGGCGCTCAGGTACAAAACACCGATAGAGCAGTACCTTTCTATGAAAGGTATGTCCGAAGAACTAAAAGAACTGTCAGAGAGAAACGCACAGGAAACCTCACAAAAACCCACGAAGAAGGCAGAAGACAACCAGAAGGGACAGCAAAAACCCAAGGAAACTGAGACCTCAGAAGATCTTCAGGTTACCGAAGCAAATGATACCCCTACTCAAGAAACTGACAATCCTAACGGTAGCTTCAGCCTCTCGGATCCAAGAGCTATTGCTAGAAAGGGAATGGCCCTAGCAAAGGAAAAGCTCACAGAAATTTATGATGCACAGGGAACTGTTCTTGGAACATTCCAGATTCCTGAGGCAGTGGATAAGATGGCTAGTATACAGAACGCTAACACCCTGATCACAGGGGGAGTCATATCCCAAAGGATGATAGATGTAGCTTACAGGATTGGAATTAAGAATATATATGGGGCAAGGGTAGGTTTAATAACAAAGAAACCGATCGATGTGAGGATAGCACCATGGGATCACCGTTAGCTGGAGCAGAGTTCGCAGATATTCCGGACACTTCGTTTGTCCATATACCCAACAATCCGCTTGACAGGGTTATTGGACAGCATGACGCAGTAAAGATGGCACAAATTGCTGCGAAGCAGAGAAGGCATTTATTGCTTGTTGGCCCTCCAGGTGTCGGAAAATCAATGATCGCACAGGCCATGTCGTTCTACATTGAGCGCCCGACTGAGGAGGTTCGTGTCGTTCACAATCCACAGTATCCAGAGAGACCGTTTGTTGAAGTAAAGAGCAGGTCGCAGATAATGCTCGAGCGGGAAGAACAAAATTCGGTTGAGGGCACACTTATAGATCCAAGAGAAGCGCCACTCAATGTTGCCGAGCGATTAGGCTACAGGTGCCAGAAGTGCGGTTTTTATTCTCTCCCGACGGACGCTAACTGTCCTAACTGCGACAGCCCGAAGGTACAACCGACAACACAGGGACCGTTCGGAGACGTATTCAACGTTATAGGAGCCGCATTTGGCGTTCAAAACAATACAGAAAGGGTCACTTCCACGAAACGAAACGGCGATCGGGAAGAGGTTATAGTTTACGAACGCTTCGGCGACAAGATAAGAATTCTGGATGAGAAGACCCTTGAACGCAGGAGGAAGTTGGAAAAAAAGAGTCCTAGCAAAGTCATAGTTCCAATAGATAGGAATCCATTTGTGCTTGCTACGGGTGCAAGCGAGACCGAACTTCTTGGGGATGTTCGGCACGATCCATATGGTGGCCACCCACAACTCGGGACTCTTCCATATGAACGTGTGATCGCCGGAGCTGTCCATGAAGCTCATGAGGGGGTTCTTTTCATAGACGAGGTGACGCATCTCGGAAATCTGCAGAGATTCATACTTACTGCCATGCAGGAAAAAATATTCCCGATCACCGGTAGGAATCCGCAAAGCGCAGGAGCGAGCGTAAGGGTAGATAATGTTCCAGCAGATTTCATTCTTGTAGCAGCCTGCAACATGCAGGATTTACAATACATTCTCAGCCCGCTGAGGTCACGTATAGTTGGCGGCGGTTACGAAGTTCTAATGGAAATAACAATGCCAGATACTCCGGAAAACAGAATGAAGTACTTGCAGTTCATAGCACAGGAGATCGCCATAGATGGGAAGATTCCACATATGACAATGGAAGCGGCCAAGTTAGTCATAGATGAGGGCCTGAGGAGAGGAAGAGATGTGGATCATAAAGAACATGCATTCACTTTGCGCCTCAGGGAACTTGGTGGTCTTATTAGAGCATCAGGTGATATCGCAGTTTTCAAAGAGCGTAAACTTACGGAAGCTGAGGATGTGAAAGAGGCACTTAAGACGTATCTCCCAGTTGAAGAGAAGATAAAAAAGTACTATGGAAATCTCAGCGCAGCGTTTTCCTCGGAATCTACCATAGCACAGAGGAGCGAGGAATACATGATGAACTATCAGAATTACAGGGAAGATCGTTCCTACGAGTAGGCGTTAAAAAGTTACACTTACACACCAGTTAACAGAACAGGCTTTTTTCTCGTAGTCCATTAGAATCCTATTTTAAAATTTTGGATTTTATTGTAAATAACACTACATTAAACGAACTTTATTGATTTTTCTCTAAAAATGCCAGCGAGATCAAGAATAGAGTAAGACATTCGAATTTGCAAGTAGAATGGAAGAAAATAATTTATGTTGTTATATACTGACCATTAGAAATTCATGAAACTGCATTATTTTCTTGACATAAAAAAGCCTAATTCCCATTATTTTGAAGTTAAGATCGAGCTGTCCGATCTTCATCAGGATGAGATTATGTTCACCATGCCTGCATGGGTCCCAGGATCATATTCTATAGAGGATTTTGCCAGATACGTTAGGAATTTCAGGGTGGAATCCCAAAAAGGGATTTTGAAATTCTCGAAAGTTGATAAGTCCACCTGGAAGGTATTTACACAATCTGCAAACTTGATCACACTCACATACTCCGTGTTTGCGGACAATCTTTCTGTTCATACTAGCCAGTTGAACTCAAGCCATGCCTATATAAACGGAACCTCAGTTTTCATGTATGTTGAAACCTTCAAGGAACTGCCCATTGAAATTGATATAGCGCCTCCTCAGGGATGGAGAATCTCTACAGGTCTGAAGTCTCTTGGTGCGAATAAGTTCCTTGCAGATAATTATGACAACCTAGTAGACTGCCCGATAGAAATTGGAACACACAAGAGCTTGTATTTTTCAGTCCTGGGAAAGGAGCATGAGATCGTTCTTTGCGGACATGGAAACGAAGATGAAAATAAAATCACTGAGGACGTTAAAAAGATCGTAGAAGAATTCTCCAAGTTATTTCATGGACTTCCTTATGAAAGATATGTTTTCATATACCACCTCGTTGATTCAGATACAACGTCGGAAGGCGGCCTGGAACACGTTAACTCCACGTCAATTAACATAGATCGATTCAAATTCGGTACGTTCGAAAAGTACAGGGCGTTTCTTTCCGTTACCTCTCATGAATTCTTCCACCTCTGGAACGTGAAGAGAATTCGCCCCGCCGAACTTGGACCGTTCAATTACAAACAGGAGAACTATACTACCATGCTCTGGTTTGCAGAAGGGTTCACTGACTTTATGGGGAATCTTTATATTTTAAGGGCAAAACTTACAGAAGAGAAGGATTATTACAAACATGTTTCTGAGAAGATCAGGATTTATGAGCTTTTACCGGGTTCACTTGCATGCTCTGCATCGCAATCTTCATTCAATAGCTGGATCAAGCTTTATAGGCCTTCCCCAAACAATGTCAATGACTACATCTCTTATTACCTGCTTGGAGAATTAATTGCAATTGCTATGAATGTAAAGATACTTGAGGAAACAGGTGGAAAAAAATCGTTGGATGACCTGTTCAGGTACCTTATGGACAAGTTCATGAAGGATGGTAAGGGTTATACGGAAAAGGACCTGTTAAAGGGGCTGCACGAAATTTCGGATGTTAATTTTTCACCCTTTTTCATGCGCCATGTCGACGGAGAAGAGAAGATAAATTTTGATGAGATTCTTAAAGTTCTGGGTCTCAAACTGAGGAAGAGTTACATAAAGACAAACGGACACGAAATTTCTGTAAAACCGTACCTAGGCATACTTCTAAAGTCAACATCTCCGAGAGTCGTAGACAGTGTTCTTCAGGACTCGCCTGCATACGCTGCTGGATTGAGTGCAGGGGACGAGCTGGTAGCATTAAATGGATTCAAGTTCGATGATAAATTCCTGAAAAATTTGCAGGAGAGCAACGGCAAGATTAAAACGGATAACCTCCTTGATTTTCGTCCCGAAGAAAAGATCCGGATCACATTCTTCAGAAATGGCTTGCTAAACTCTGTGGAAACTGTACTGAAACAATCTCCCTTTGAACTGTATGAAATAGTCGAAATGGAGGACCAAACACAAAGTGCAATAGCACTGCGTTTGAAATTCTTGTTCGGATAAACTGCACAGTATATATAGTCCTATAAAATCTATGTACAGATGTTTTTAATACTGGAGGACTACTTCAAGAATCATCCGACAAAAGCGAGGATTACCAGAGAGTTGTTTAATCTAGGTATTTCTGTAGTTGGACAGAAGCTCTACCTCTCAGATATGGAACTGTCGATCGGCGAAATCTCGAAGAAATTGAATGTCAACAGAAGAACCCTTTACGAAACCATAACGCTGATATCTGAAAATCCGGAGATAAGGGATATCATGAGCAGCCTAAAGCCAATGCCAGATCTTGGTTCCGTTTACAAGCTCTTCGGTGGCGGAATAGTGACAATAGAGATCCAGAGAGGAAAATTTTCCTATGTGTTCAAACAGACACTAAAGATCATAGAGAGGTATTCATTTTTCATGCGAGAGATTAGAGCGGATAACTGTTTAGAAACACCTTCGATCAGGCTACTTCTTCACAAAGAGGCCCCGAAGAGGATTTACGGCGAAATTTCAGAAATTTCAGGAGTAAAAAGCATATGGATTGAAACGCAGAACGATCTCAGCGGTATTGTTTGCAACGGCTGCAAAGTGAAACTTTGCCCTGAGAAATCCTCCACGCCACTTAATACAGATGAAATTCCCATTGCAACACACGACCAGAAATCTGGCATATAGCAAAAATCATGCTTTTTTGCATGGTTATGCGAAATAGCGATCGTGCATTATTCTCAAAAGGTTTCGAAACATTAATATACCATTAATAAACTTTAGGCGGTATGGAAGATCGAAGGTCGGAACTCATAAGAGACATTTTCAAGTTCCTCGTTCATGATGGTTTCAAGGTTAGCGATCCTAATCTAAACGGGCTGGTGAGTTTCGACTTGATTGCCGTGAGGGAGCGTCTCAAACTTATCATAAAGATACTGCATAACATCGATACTCTCAGGTATACTTCCGCAATTGAGATGATGAAGCTGTCCAGATCCACTGCAGCAGCCCCGATAATCATCGGGGAGAAAGGGGGGAGTGGAAAACTTGAACGTGGGATCGTTTACTATCGCCATAACGTTCCGATATTTTCTCCAGAAAGTTTCTATGACTACATCAACGGAGAAAAACCCTACGTTTGTTCGGGCCCAGGAGGTATTTATGTTTCGATCAACGGTGAAAAACTTAAGGAACAAATGGAAAAATTGCGTTTCTCCATCGGGTACGTTGCTAGCAAAGTCGGAACTTCCAGGAGATCTGTATCACTGTATGAGAATGGGAGCGGCGTAAGCATCGATATATTCGTGAAACTGCAGCGCCTCTTTGACTCCGATCTTAAAAAGGGAGTTGATCTTACGGATCTTGCTGCAACAAACAAGATCCCTGAGGCTGAAGAGCAGAATGATATTTTCTTCTCAGAATTCGCATCGCTCATGACAGGTTACGGGTATGAGATCGAGACCCTTCAAAAATCTCCGTTCGATGCCATAGCATTTGGAAGGGAGGTTCTTTCTTTCCTGATAGACGTAATGGCAAAGGAGAGTGCTCCAGCGAACAGGATTGCGGCACTCAATAACCTCAGCAGCGTGTTGGACAACGAAGCGTTTCTTGTAAGCAGGAAGGATGAGAGTAAAATGAACGTCGCTGGATGCCCTGTGATCACGCTCTCGGAGCTGAGGCGGATCTCTGAACCGGACCTGCTTCTTGATCTGATACAGAAAAGAAAGAGTCTTTAATGTTTTTAGAATTTTCGAATGGAGAGAAGACAATTAGGATATTCTCTGGGGTCAAGGGCCTCGTTAGCCACGGAGATGAGTTGCGTGAGCTCCTTGAGAAAATTCACCCCAGGGAAATGCTCATCACGATACCGGAGGAACAGGTTCTTGGCCTGCAGGAATTCCTGAAGGCCCCCTTCGAGATGACACTTTCTGACTACGAAATAATATATGGATTGAGGCTACATAAATACGGGGAGGTCATGACGCCCCCACCAATATATATCGTTGCTGTCCAGTATGCAACATCTCACGGTATTCCAGTTAGAGGCATTGATCTTGAAGACCAGAAATTCAACGACGCCTACATGAAGCATGTGAAAACGTTCGCGTTGATGAGACATTCAATAAGGAAGAAGAAGATAATAAATTATGATTTTCACGACACAAACCCTTACGAATTTGCCGAGGCATGGATAAAGAGGATAAATAGGATAAAGGGTTTTGAAAGGCTCGATATGGAAAGGCTTGCTGCGATGAATGATGAGATTGATGAATTTATTAGAGCTAAATTTATAGAAGATCACATAATAATTGTCGACCATGAATTTTACGCGGGAATAAGGGAAAACCTGATCAGAAATGGTTTCAGGCAGATCAATTCTGGTGTCGATAATCCTTAAAGATCATGTATATCTCCTTGCTTCCTTTTCTTGAAGCGGAAACGGTGGTGATCTTGGAAAAAGCGAACCTCTTTCCCCACTCCGAGAAAAAAGCCTTTGTCAGGTCACCCTGAAACTGCTTTACCACGATATAGCCATGTTCCTTGAGAAAATCCTCAGAAAGCGACAGGACCGATTGACAAATGAGGTATGAAGAAGAATGATCTATGCTCGTGTTTCCCGTTGTTTCGGACATGGCGTCCGAAAGTATGCCATCGAATGTTTGTAAACCGTGCGAACCCATGGTTTCCTTTAATTCGCCACGAAATTCACTCCGGGTTATATCTCCTCTCAGGAATATCGCCCCAGGGACCTTTTTCATGCTATTTTTATCGACACAGAAAACTTCCTGTCCCGTGATCTCCGTGATTACTTGCGTCCATCCACCTGGAGAAGAACCTATCTCGAGGACACGGTCACCTTCTCTGGGTATACCAAATTTTCTTGAAATTTCAAGAAGCTTATAGGCAGCTCTGCTGTTGAATCTTTCCTTTTTTGCACGATAGTAATACTTATCCCTGTGTTCACTCATCTAAGAGATTATTCTCCTATGAATTTCCTATATTCTTCGGCGGACATTGAATCTGCCGTTTTTCCTGTCTTCCTTAATTTTACCAGCCAGCTGCCATAGGGATCTTTGTTTACTCTCTCGGGAGAGTCAGAAAGTTCTTTGTTCACCTCGACTACCTCGCCATCGACAGGAGAAAAAATATCCTCTGCAGACTTGACAGATTCGATTGAAAGCAATGGCTCTCCAGCCTTCTTTTGTACGCCCTTTGGCGGAAAATCTATAAAGACAACATCCGTAAGCTGAGACTGTGCAAAATCAGATATGCCCACTGTCACAATATCGCCATCTGTTCTAAACCATTCATGCGTCTTGAGATACCTCAATTCTTCAGGTATTTTGGTCATTGATGATAATCAGTCATACGTATATAGGTTATTCTTTCCACTAACGATCTGAAATTCGGCCCCTAAAAGCTGCCTTTTCATTCGTGCTCCGTTTTGCCACCCTTAAACATGCTTTTGCATTCCTTTTGTGAAAGTTCCAGATTCCTTCATCTATTGGATAACGCGGAATACTTTGACTAACGTTGAATGAACACATAGTTTATGGCGAACACAACAGTTGCATTCAAACAGGAAAAAATTATTTCCAAGGAAAGGCATGCTTTAGCATGAGAATTTTCATCGCATGTTCCATAGAACGATTCAGCGATATACAAGATCTTTATTCTTATCTGAAAGAATTTGAAAGCGTTCGAACGGTAAACACACCGGAATTGCATTTGACCTTTCGCTTCTTCGGTGAATTGAACGAAGAAGAAACCTCAAGATTATTGACAGAATTTAGAAAACTTAAACTTAAACAATTTATCCTGAGAATTTCGGGCCTCGGATGTTTTCCCGAAGCAAAGAAGGCACGAATTCTGTACATGAACGTTGATGCCGTGGAAGAGATACTTTTAGATTATGATCTCATTGCGAGAATGAATGTTGGAAAATGGCCAGAAAAGAGAGCTTTTGTACCGCACATAACAGTAGCAAGATCAAAGAGGCCAAATAATTTAGAAAACGTTCTTAAAAGATTTGATAGGATACATTTGGAAAAGGCCATAGATCATATGTCTGTATACCAGAGCATACTCACCGCTTCCGGCCCGGTGTATAAAATAATGGAAAGTGTTCAGCTAATATAGGTGGTTTTGTCCTGTTCTTCAGATTTTTTCTTAGAGAGCAACTCCTCGTCTCCGAACTCAATTGCAATAAGACCGGAAACAGGTATAAGCCTGAGGAAGGACCTGCTGTCTTCGCCCTTGACCCTGAAGCATACCGCACCTTCTTCACCAAGAATTGTATATCCTACAAATTCACCTACCGTTTCAAGTGGTTCATCCTTTCCGCTATTCGAAACGACCTTGTACTGCCCACCCTTTTTAATCTCAATCATGTCCAAGTTTATCATCGATCCTTGAAGTAACCTGATTATCCTAGAAAGGCCTGCCTTCTTCTTCATTATGCAACTCCATCCCAGATAGGCACACTCCGATCTTATTGACAATCGATTCTATTCTTTCGAATGATTTCAGGGTTACTTCCCTCTGACCTTTAATTAGTAACTTATATTTTAGCGTTTCATGAAAGCCAGAACTAATTCCATTTGAAATTACAGGTGAGAAAAGAGACTTCAAACAAGAAATCGCAATCCAATTTCAAAAAAATCATTTTGAGGAATCTATGATCTCCTGTATATGCTCCACAGTCTTCCTATAGTTATCAAGAGCCATTTTCACATTTACCTCGACCCAGTTCCAAGCTTTTAGAAGGTTTCCTGAACGCAGGCGGTATTTCTTTGTTTTTCCATCTTGTATTTCCTCGAGAATGTCAAGGTACTTCAGCTTGTTCAGATGCCTGTAAAGAGTCGTCCTGCTAGTTGCCAGGTATGCCATCAATTCATCCCCGGTCCAGTATCTGTCAGGGTTCAATAAAAGGCATTCCTTAAAGAGCCTGTAATATGCCGACCTGGTTATTGTCTGCATATCCGTGGTCGGTTTAAGTCTAGGTATATACCCTATATCTGAGAGAAAAAAGGCTATATTCCTGTCCAGATCGTTATCTAGCACCCTCGTGGGTATTGAAACAACAGCTAATTTAAACATTGTTGTCGATCCATAACATGCAGAAAGTTATAAATCTATCACAAAGCAATTTTCCAGAGATTAAAGAGTGTAGAATAATCACACGGTGGCCACTATCGAAATAATACCGGTAGCTATGAAATCTATAGCGAGAGACATAAGGAGGATACCCATTATTCTCGTGATGATAAGTGAACCAACCCTCCCCAGTCGATCAAATAACGGAAGGGAATATTTCAGTATAAAATAGGACACGACAATAGCCAACGCTACGCCCAGAACTACGACCAAGCGCAATGTCAACCCATAATTATCCTGATTGAAGTATATCATCGCAGCTGTTATTGTTCCCGGACCTGCCAACAGCGGGGTACCTATAGGGACAACGCTTATCTCTTCCTTCTCCATGGATTCTTCTTTTTCCTTCTCCGTTATAGAAGTACCTGGGATATTGCCCTGAAGCATCTCAAACGCAACAAGAAAAAGGAGTATCCCGCCAGCAACCTTGAAGTCAAATATGCTGATACCGAGCACACTGAATATATATTCACCAACGAACATAAATCCAAATATCATCCCGGCCGCAACCAGAACGCTTTTGAATACTACTATATTGCGATCCTTTCTAGAATAGGACTTGGTTAAGGCTATCACTATAGGGACAGCCCCGATAGGATCCATTATTGCGAAAACGGCAGCAAAAACCGTAACAAGCAGAAAAGCTGCAGATATCAATCAGCTCGGTAATGTTATCCTGCTAATTTATCTTATCTTTTCCCGCTTGCAGCAAGAGGCTAGGGAGATTCTGTGAAACACCATGTCCCTGACGGAACAAGATTCCAAAGCAACCCCAAAGCAACATGGATTGCACATTCCGTAATGAAAATCCCTCGCGCAGATATTCCTAATTAAATCATGTGTGTATTAAAAAATTGGCAATACGCTTCGTTAATATACTTCCTAGATTTACTTTTTACATCCCCTAATAAAGTATTACACATGCTCTCAAATCGATGGAAAAAATATTAAGTAAGTGCGAGAATACCTTTGAGATGGGAGCCAAACATCACTGCATTATCTGTGGATCATTGATTTTTAATGGGTTGTACTGTGCCGATTGTCAGGAGGAGGTAAGTAGGGCCAGAACGATAGATGAGGAGAGTCTTGACGAATGGCTTTCAAGGAACAGAGCCACAAACAAAGTACCACAAACCGCACACATGGAGAATGTAAGATCCATTCTTGAATTCCCTTAGACACATTCTTTTTTTCATAAGGACAGCGGAGTAATGAGCGCCATATAAGCTAGAAAAATATGTACATTGTAAGGTTTCATTAACTTTTTAAACGTTAACTCCATTTGGAATTAGGTGTAAAAAAATGGCAGAAACATGGGAAACAAAAGATAGATTAAAACCAAAAGGACTGGACGGCATCTCTGATCAGCAGATAGATTATCATTTTGAAACGCATTATAAAGGATACGTGAACAAGCTTAACGAAATATGGTCAAAGTTGCCTTCTGTTGATAGGAGCAAAGCTAATCAGAATTACAGCGACCTGAGAGAACTTAAACTTGAAGAGACTTTTAATTACGATGGCTCTCTATTGCACGAAATATATTTTGGCGGTATGACAAAAGACCACAAAAGTGTAGAGCCCGAGTTCAAAAAACAAGTTGAAAAGGACTTCGGAAGCTACGAGAAGTGGGTTGAGGATTTCAAAGCCACCGGAATAGCGTTCAGAGGATGGAGCCTTTGCGTCTTCGATCTCAATCTTGGAAAATTAAGAAACATTGGAGCAGATGCACACAATTCAAACGGCATATGGAATGCTGTAGTCGTCCTGGCCCTAGATGTTTATGAACATGCGTATTACACAGATTATGGAGCAAAACGCGCACCATACCTCGATGCTTTCCTGAAGAATGTTAACTGGACGGACGTTGAATCCAGACTTAAGAAAGCCTTGAAGATGTACGAAATCTTCAAGTAATTTTTTTGAGGAAACTGAGTGGAAGACACTTCCCTGAACATTAACGCCCCATCGATTCTCAATGAGGTAAGAAAACGTATTAACTCTCCAGTTTCTAAACTTATTGAAAAGAAAAAGCAAGAATTCATTTCTGCAGGGAAATCCTCCAAAGAAAAGATCTTTGAGGAACTCTGTTTTTGCATTTTAGCAGCCAATACCTCCGCAGAAATGGGCATAAGGACCCAGAATTACATAGGTTATAGCGGTTTTGCAACCATGCCTCAGGAAGAACTCTCGAGAGAACTTAAATCGTGTAAGTACAGATTTTATAATGTCAGAAGCAGGTTCATCAGCGATTCCAGATGGATCATTGATGAACTGCCAGAACTAATTAAATCTCCCGATAAAGCAGGTACAAGAGAATACCTTGTGACAAACGTTCCAGGAATTGGTTTTAAGGAAGCCTCTCATTTCCTCAGGAACGTTGGAATTTTCGATTTCGCTATTCTCGATAAACATATCTTGTCGATACTCAGGAAAGAATTTCCGGACAGGCCCATAAAAGTTAATTCTAGATATTGGTACCTTGAATCAGAGAAACTCTTCATCGAACTGGCGAATAATATTTCTATGGAACCGGGAATATTTGATCTGTACTTATGGCAGATCGCCACTGGAAAAATCATAAAATAGAATCAAATTGAACATATCATTAACCCGTTTGTAATCATGTATTGGTGACGGGAAATGATAACCTACAAAGACGTTGAAAAATCTGATAAAAATTATGAATATTTCTTTGGCGACATGTATACTCTGATGGAAAATGCCGGCCGTTCTGTGGCTGGTTCAGTATCAAAGGAATTTGGTTGCGGTAATAAGATACTGACCGTCTGTGGAGTAGGGAACAATGCAGGAGACGGATTGGTCGCTTCCAGCATACTTTCTGCAACAAATGGTGTGATGGTCTACTTCGTTAAAGGCAGAGAATCGCTGAGAGGTCAACATGCCCTCAAAGCTTTGTCCGGATACAAAGGTAAAATCATTGAAGAATCACAATTCGAAAATTCTTTGAAGGAAGCGGACGTCGTTTTAGATGCAATATTCGGCTCAGGATTCAATGGAACTCCTAGATCTCCTTTTGATGATGTAATAACGAAGATGAATTCCTCGGGTAAGAAAATTGTATCGGTAGACGTCCCCTCAGCACTCGGATCCGAAGTTGCAATACACCCATTTATGACAGTCACATTCACGGACGTAAAGGAAGGCATGAACGAACAAAATTCCGGGAAGATTGTTATAGCGGATATAGGAATCCCAGAAAAGGCGTTCAAATATGCTGGTCCTGGTGATTTTGTATATTATAGACTTCCGGAGGTTGATTCGCACAAGGGGATGAATGGTGTTGTTGCAATCGTGGCCGGCTGGACCTTTTACGGATCCGGTATAATTTCTGCCAGTGGGGCCGTTAAGGCAGGTGCAGATCTTGTAAGGATATACAGCAATGACTACAACAGAGTCGTTCTGAGTTCTTATGACCCGCAGATAATTGTCAGGCCAATTGATGATAAAACTCTTGTTGATATGGAAAAAAGCAATTCGATACTTATAGGTCCTGGCCTGGGTAAAGGGCAGGATATCTCACCGATCCTTTCTCACCTAAAAGAGTTTTCAGGTGTTGTTGTCGTCGATGCAGACGGACTTGACTTGTTGAGTGTGATAAGGAAGGAGCTTAGTAAGCCCGAAATAATAATAACGCCACACCATGGAGAATTTGAAAGGATATCTGGGACAAAGCCGACAGAAGAAAATGCCATAGCCTTTTCCAAGAAATTCAACATCGTCATAATTCTTAAGGGTCTGGAAGATCTCGTTGTTTTCCATGATAAAGTCATAAGGGTGGAGGGTGGAAATCCTAGAATGACGATGGGAGGAACGGGAGATCTACTTGCAGGATTGACTACCGCAATTTCTGCCAGGTCCTCCAGCGCGTTCGAATCCGCCTGCATGGCATCATTGCTCAACAAAACTGTCGGTGATCTGTGCTACAAGGAAAAGTCCTATTGGTACGACATAAACGACATGATCGAGAAGATACCAGAAGCCATGAAGATCCTGCTGAAGAAATAAACTGCGTTCTAGATTGGATTCTTACATGGATATTCATTGGTTTTCCCATGACTTCAGCGCTTTGAGAAATAGAAAAAGTCATGTTTTTCCCAGCAACTTCTCTTTTGCAAGCGCGTTTTGAGATAAGATAATCCCTTCGGATCTTCTCTCTGTTACCTAATTTTTAACGGCCTTCATAAGGTATTCCATCGACAACGGAGTTTCCCTAATTCTCAATCCGGTTGCCCTTTCTATTGCACGTGAGAGCGCGGTTGGTACTCCTATAGTGGGAGCTTCGCCAATACCTTTCGCCTTTGAGGGCAGAGTAGATTCAGAGTGGTGGAATTTTACCTCGAATCTAGGAAGAAGATCTGCAGTGAGTACGCCTGCATCGGCAATCGATGCTGTCAATGGCTGGCCTTCATCATTGAACGTTAAAGATTCTGTGAGAACCTGCCCGATACCTTCTGCGGAGCCACCAGCATTTTGACCAGCAGCATAAACCGGATCGAGTACACGTCCAGCGTCATAATATGCACTGCACTTTTCTACCCTGATCTTTGGAAGGCCTGAAACGTCAACTGTAACAAGGTTTGCACAGAGACTGCTCTCGGTCTTGTCATAATCAAAGAATTCGTATTCGTCCCATTCCCCTGAAAGAAGTGATGATACGGAATATATTCCATTTGCTTCTTCGACCTTCTTCTTTAACTTTCTTGCAGCCACGACAAGCGCCGAGCCACCGACCATTGCAGAACGGCTTCCCCAAGTCCCTATACCGGATTCAAGAGCATCGCTGTCTCCGTTCATAAATTCTATTATGGATTGGTCGACACCTAGTTCTTCCTGGATCAACATCTTTCCCCATACATCATGCCTCTGCCCATGGGCGTTCCCGCCAAGCCAGAATGTAACCTTGCCATCCTTCACCTGTATTCTGGCGGATTCTCCGCCGCTGGTTGCATGATAAAGTATACCTACAGAAAAGCCAGAGTTGCCATGAGGATAATATTTCCTATACTCAAGAGCCTCACCGGCTTTCTCGATGAAATCCCTGGATGGCTCTATATTATAACCAAGAGGAGACTTGTAATTTTCAGTTGTCGCATTTTTCAGCCTCAAAGCGAGCGGATCCATGTTCAGCTCGTCTGCAAGGCGATCCACAATCCTTTCTATGAAGAACATCGCCTCAGGCCTTCCCGCACCCCTATAAGGTCCCTGTGGAACCTTGTTCGTAAGAACGGATCTTGCCCTCACATATGCCCTATCAATCTTATATACACCCGCAAGTTGGCGACCCACGAACATTGAACTAAACTCGCCAGACCCGCCAGAATATGCACCATTGTCCACTATAACGTCTCCCTTAAGTCCCTTTATACGACCTTCGCGATCGGCAAAAAGCTTTATTTTTCCAATCACACCTCTTCCCGGCCTACTTGCCATCAGGTGTTCGCGCCTTGTCTCGATCCATTTCACGGGCTTGTGCTCTTTCATGGCGAGATACGAAGCCACTATGTACTCAGGATACATCCCCCCTTTCAGCCCAAATGCACCCCCAGTATCAGTCTGTATAACATGAATATCAGATTCTGGCATCCCGAGGGCCTCACTCAATCCACCACGTATGCTGAACACGCTTTGAGTTGATGTCCAGACAGTGAGTCTTTTACCGTCGTAATTACATACTATCCCCCTGGGTTCTATAGGGTCTGTAGCTACCCTGTTATTGACAAACCTATCTTCAACTACAACATCAGCATCTATTTCGAAGTCCTCACCGAAGTACCTATCTATAACAACATTTGATTTCAGTCCTGGGTGTATCGGTTCAAAATCTATTGCTTTCTCCGGATCCGTCACCGCTTTGAGGGGGTCGTAATCGACCTGTACAGAATCAATCAGATCCTCTGAAGTATATGGATCCGCCGCATATACAGCTGCTATCGGTTGCCCAACATAAGCGACAAAATTGCTTGCTAAAACCGGGTGAGCTATTGAGCCGAATCCACCTTCCCCACCCTCGCCTACAGACGAAACTTTCAATGCAACGTCCTTGTGAGTAATTCCACCGGAAATTTTAACTATCCTGGCACGGGCATAGTTGCTTCTGACAAAACTCAAATAGAGTGTATTCGGAAACGAAATATCACCAATAAATTGCCCCTTTCCCTTCACAAATTTTTCATCAAGATTCATGATTTCAGGCCTCCACCGAGATTTCTTCTTGCTTCTTCTTAGTCATATCGCTATCTGCAAGCATTATTGAATCAATGATACTGTCATATCCAGTGCAGCGGCAGAGATTCCCGCTCAGAGCTTCCCTAATCTCGTCTTCCGTAAGGTTCCTCTTCCTGTTGAGAAGCGAAAGTGCAGTGAGGATCATCCCGGAAGTACAGTAACCGCACTGATATCCTTTTTTTTCTACGAATGCTTTCTGGATCGGATTCATTTTATCCCCATCTTTAGAGAATCCTTCTATGGTAAGTATCTTCGATCCGCTAGCCTGCACAGCAAGAACAGTGCATGATTTCACTGCCCTGCCGTTCATGATAACGGTGCATGCCCCACAATTGGAAGTATCACATCCTATATGTGTTCCCGTTAAGCCTGCAATATCCCTTAGGAATGTTACAAGGAGCGTTCTCGGCTCAATCTCTTCTGAATACTCCTTCCCATTTATGTTAATATTTACACGATGTTTTTCCATTTTCATACACCCGTTGCCCTCTCAAATGCTTTTCTTATACTCTCTCTTGCCGTCTTTCTTAGAATGCTGAGCTTGAAATCGGCAGTCCCCATGAGATCAGAAGTGGGATTTGCATCATCGGCCACGAGTTCTGCGGCCTTTTTTATAGCATCTTCATTCATTTTTTTCCCCGCAAGGAATGATTCAGCCTTCCTGGCCCTGATAGGGGTAGGAGCAACAGAAGACATCGCTACCCTGATTCTTTCGCAAGTGTTGCCATTAAGCTCTATCTGAGTTGCCACCGTAGCTATAGAAAAATCTGCTGTGCCCTTTCTGCTTTTGACATAGGCGCCACCCGAATTGCCGTGCCATAAGGGAAAACGTATTTCTCTAAGTATCTCTCCTGTTTTAATTGCTGTCGTAAACGTATCAACAAAAAAATCGTCCGCAGAAACTTCTCTTGAACCTGTTCTACCCTCTATTTCCATTGTTGCACCAAGAGCCAACGCAACCGAGGGAAGATCGTTACTGGGATCACCATGCGACATGTTTCCGCCTATCGTTCCCATGTTTCTAATCAACGGGTCCGCCAAATGCAGCAAAGCGTCATGAAAAACAGCGAAGTCATCGGTAATCTCCTTGGAGTACTCAAGATCCGAATCAAGCGTCATTGAGCCTATAGCAATGGTATCGCCTTCACGTTTAATATAGCTGAGATTTGGTACTCTTGCCAGACTGACAAGGTACGGGATGTCCGTTATTCTCGCCTTCATAAGCGGGATAAGGCTTTGACCGCCGGCAAGGATCTTGCTGCTCTCATGATTTTCAAGTATCTCGATAGTCTCCGATATACTTGTTGGTTCAAAATATTCAAACTGCTTCGGATACATATGAATTCTCCAATGAATCCAGATATATAAGGAATCTCAATGGCGCTCCGTATTTCCATTAAACGTCAAAAGGAATAATTTAAATATAATGCGATATTAATACCAATATTGTGACACTGGACGGGCAGGATAAAAATAATAAAAGTGAAACCTCAATAGATCAGCTTAAGCAGAATATAAAGTCAGTAATGGCTCTGGCTAAGAGCAACGATTACTACATGAGTTACTTAAGAAAGGAACTGGTTGATTCTCCTGATTCTGAAATAGCTAGTTTTGTGGACTTGATAGGAAAACGGAAAGAGATCAACCCGATTAGCTTCATTCTACTCGGTACCGGGCAGATTGCATTTTCTGCTTTTCTTATGTTTATTGGGCTCACGTTCGCACTCCCAGTTTTTTTTGCCTATCATAATCCGTACGCCATGATCGATTATATTTCGAATATATCCAGATCAACTTTAAACAACCGTTTCGATTCAACTGCTATAGTCCTTGCGACGTTCGTCTTATCAATTCTTATGATAATTTCAGCGCTGATAGCATTAAGAATCGCAGGTGAAACTTTTAAGGAAATGGAAAAGACCTAACATGAAGCATAATTCCAGGATGAATTTTAACCTGAATGAGCGTCTTGTTCTATCACTGAAAATCTTGTCTCTTTCTTTAGGTGCCATAATTACAATATTATGCGCTTTTGTACTAACTGGGTCCATTTATACCTTTTCCCTAACAGGAAAACTAACACTAATCGATGGAGTGGAAATATTTTCATCTCTCTCTACGCTGATAGCGGGCGTTGCGCTTATTTCTATTTTTATAAGAGCAAGAAAGATAGCTTTTGTTAAACCTGTTTCTAAAAAGATATCCAAGCCTGTTTATGGATTCTCAACCTTGCTGGCACTAGGAATTGGCTCTACGATCGGTTCCCCTCTTTTCATAATTTTACCAGTAAATATAATTCAATTTGCTTATGTTTCGATCATTTCACTCGCTATCCCTGCAGTTCTGTCATTTCTACTCGCAAAACTCTACTCTTCGATGATCATCTTCTCCCATCACCATGACATTGAATCCGTAGGCGGGCCAACGTTTGTAAAAACCGCGACAGGAGACAAATCTGCAAGATATTTCATCACACGTTTTTCTCTTTGGATAGCAAATACTTCGCTGGCCGCATTTTCTGCGTTATATTTTGTTACATTTTCATTCGTTACATTCCCTCGCATCCTTGAAAGTCTGGGTCTTTCAACTCTGTCGATATATGGCCTTGAGAGTGTCGTCATAGGCCTTTTTGCGCTCTGGTTTGTGGTCAATGCTTTCTACGAACACAAGTATCTCAGGATCATAGGGTACTCGCAGATCATGATGGTTATCATAATGGTCACACTGGTCATTTTCCAGGGAGTATGGCTGGGAAATGCTGGGCACTGGAACTTTACCGGCATATTTTCCTATAGCGGCGGGAATGTTGGGTTTGACATCCTGGAAAACACCGGTTATCTCTTCATACTGTTCTTTGGTTTCCAGGAGATAGCTATTATGACGCGTGAAACTGTTCCGGAATCGAAGGTACCCATAGTTTCATTTTTCCTCAAAGGAAAGAAATATTCCAAGGAACATTACATTACATTTGCCATGGTCGCTACGGTTATCATTGCGACTGCTGTTATGTTATTTGATGCCTTGACTGTATTTACCCTTCACGTTCCTTACAGCGTGATTAGTAAGGTCTCGATCCCTTCCCTGTACCTTATCGGGCACTACGTGGGAAAGAGATACGAGATCCCGATTCTCATCGCTTTCCTGTTGGCGACCGTAACTACATTCGTCCCGGCATTGATTGCGGGATCGAGACACCTCAGAACACTTTCTGAAGATGGTTTTTTTCCGACTTCATTGCGAAATCTATCATGGGTTTTTACACTGGCTTTAATCATAATTCTAGCTCTAGCTGGAGCATCGTTTCTCGTTAACATAACAGATTTTATGGTTCTGATAGCAATGGGAATGATCAGCCTTGCACCGTTCTGGATAAAGAGAAAAGATCCATCCATAACAAAAAAAGTACGTTGGATATCACTCATAGTTGGACTTTCCTTCTTCGTTGTCGACATAACCCTTTATCCACAAAACCAAACGGTTGTATTGTTTGGCATTGTTGCTGTCTTAATCAGTTTCATGATCTACGATCTGCTTTCAATTACCACACTTGGTTTCAGGCTATTCGTTATATTATTCAGCATTGTCTCTTTGCTTGCCATAACATTATTTCCCTATTATGGGACCCTAAAATACCCCATAATGTTCCCGACGGACATGGGCTTCCTTTCTCGCCCTTTTCCGCTGATACCCCTGCTCCTTTTGATAGGTATTGCCATGGTTATTATGAATATAGCAGTGGATAAATTTGCTCCGGAAAAAGTAGCAATAATGGGCCAAGTGTGAGGCCGTTGAGGCAGTGCCTCTGCATTCTATGTGATTCGTCCTCAGGACTCTTAATCCTCCTCTGAGACTGGTCCTTGGGAATCTCTGTGATCCTGCGCTTCCTTCATAACCAGCTCGACTGCCTGTTCTGCGGTTTGAACAGACAGGAATTTGCCGTCTCCATCCTTAAGTTTTGTCTCAATGTGCGTGCCGATTGAAACAACTGATTTTCCTTCCGTAAGAGCAAATGAAGCCTCAGAGAGTGTCCCGGTTGATCCGTCTATCGCTATCAACGCATCAGAAGCACGGACTATAAGAAAATTCCTTGCATAACCGATCCCCGTTGGAATAGATACAGTCAGATAGGCATTGCCTTCTGAACTTGATGTTCCTGGAAGGATGCCTACGACCGTCCCACCTGCCTCGTGAACTCCGCGAGATACTGATTCCATTACACCGTTCTTACCTCCACATATTACTACAACCTTTCTGGATGCAAGTAAGCGCCCAATTTTTTCAGCTATTTCCAGATATTTTTTCTCGGCCGTGCTTCCACCTATGACTCCAATATTCAACATCACAAGGACATTAAATTCTTGTTATTCAACTATGCCTAATGAGCAATTAAGGGATCAATGGTACCTTGCCTGCTACGGTAACTTTCTGCAGCAAAATGTTTTATTGCGCCAAGATATATTCATTACGAGTTGCGTAAATCAGTTTCTTCGAATGGTGTAATTGAGACCTTACATGATTTTATGATTAAAAGCGCCGTCGGTAAATGGGTCATCCTCGGTGTATTTATTGGAATAATAGCTGGAGTTGGAAGCCTTGCCCTGTATTATTCGATCCTGCTAGTTACTCATTTTATGCTTACTGGAATAACCGGTTTTTCTCCCCCAAAATCTGGCCTGGGAATAACCGCATCAACCCCTCTGTATACCATAGGCCATTACAGGTGGTACCTTATTCCCTTGTCGCTTGTTGCTGGTGGCCTGATCTCTGGATTCATCGTATATCGATTTGCCCCAGAAGCTGAAGGACACGGGACAGATGCGGCGATAAGTGCTTTCCATAACAATGATGGAAAAATAAGGAGAAGGATCCCACTTGTCAAGCTTGTTTCTTCCGCGATAACGATCGGTTCCGGTGGAAGCGCAGGGAGGGAGGGCCCAACAGCACAGATCGCCGCAGGTTTTGGATCTTTTGCATCCGATCTATTCAGGCTTTCAGACAAGGATAGAAGGATAGCGATGGCAGCAGGCATAGGAGCAGGTATTGGAAGCATATTCATGGCCCCTCTTGGAGGTGCACTGTTAAGCACAGAAATTCTCTACAGGCAGGATTTCGAGGTTGAGGCTCTGGTTCCATCCATTATAGCTTCTGTTACAGGTTACTCCATATTTGGCTATGTTTTTGGGTATCGAGCCCTGTTCCTTATTCCATGAACAACCTATCTTGGATTCGTTCACCCCGAAGCTCTTTTGGTTTATGCGGGCATCGGAATACTCGCAGGTGCAGGCGGAATCCTCTACGTCAAGTTCTTTTATGGCATCCAGAGTCTTTTTAAAAAGTTGAAGGTATCGAAATATTTCAGGCCTGCAATAGGCGCGGCTATAGTTGGTGTCATAGCAATATTTTTCCCAGAAGTATTGGGTCTTGGCTATGGCTGGGTACAGCAGATATTCCTTGACAATCTTGTCCTGTTACCTTTGTGGATACTGATAGTCCTTTTTTTCATGAAAATTATAGCCACCTCATTCACTATAGGATCTGGAGGATCTGGGGGTGTCTTTGCTCCGGGTATAGTTACAGGAGCTTTCATGGGTGCGGCGATTGGTATAGTGATACATCCTTTCTTCCCGTACCTGAATGTTACAGAAATAACGATAGTTACTATGATTGCTTTCTTTGGAGGAATCTCGAAAGCGCCAATTTCCGTTATGATCATGGGTACAGAGATGACTGGGGGATTTGCGCTCTTTCTTCCGCTAATGCTTTCCACAGTAATATCATATTTTGTCTCCGGCTCCAAGTACTCAATATACAGTGCACAGGTTCTCAATCGATCCCAGTCTCCAGCACATAAACTGGAATATGAAACGCCCGTAATGGATCAGATTTCTGTGAGAGATGCAATGAATAGAGAATATCCGTACGTGGAGGAAAATGATCCCTTAAGGGAGGGCCTTGAAAAACTCAGATCCACCAAAACGAAAATGATAGTTGTCCAATCCGGCAGCATACTTCAGGGCGCCCTTTCTATAGAACATATCAAGCAAGATTCTAATATTTCAGTCCTCAAAGTGAAAGACGTAATGAACCCTAATCCAATCACGATTGGAGATAATGCGAATATACACGAAGCCCTCGATCTTCTTACGCGGTCTGCCGATGGGAAACTTATCGTAATGAATCATGAAAAAAATGGGCAAGTGCTTGGAACAATAACACTGTCAGAAATAGCAGATGCATACAACAGGGAGATTAGGAAGATAAAAATGGAAATGGCAGAACAATGAACTCATAACGAAAAAATATAATCGAGAATTATCAATGTAGTCTGATCTGCGCCCTCTAATTTTGGACAGTTTTTCCGCTGTTTTATGAGACATTTTCTTTCAACCTCCTTCTCTTCTCCATTCTGTTCTTCAATATCCT
>JAJSLM010000012.1 GCA_026127925.1 Thermoplasmatales archaeon | reverse complement strand
GCTGAACAAGGTGCCAAGGGTGGGGCTGTTCGCCCATTAAAAGGAATCCTGAGATGGGTTCACTACGTCGCGAGACAGTAGGGTTGCTTCTCCGTGGGAATGTCCGATGTCTGAAGGGCAGGAGCCTTTAGTACGAGAGGAACGGGGGTTCGTGACTTCTGGTTTACCGGTTGTCTGGCAAGGCAATGCCGGGTAGCCACGTCATACTCGAATAAAAGCTGAAAGCATCTAAGCTTGAAGTCGTCCCTGAAAATAGACATCGTTATCAGGCCTCTCCTAGATGAGGAGTTTGATAGAACTGGGATGTAAGTGCCAAGCTTCGGCGAGGCATTAAGTCCACAGTCACTAATCGGCCGAAACTACAATCCATGCTAAAATTACGGAATCTGGTTGAACGAACCCTTTTGTGCGTTTTTATTTTTTTATTATTTGACTGCCTAGTTGCTCAAACCGCAATATATATATATATATATATGAAAGCATTTTGATTCATATGGGTAGAAAAAATAAAGGTTTTAAACGTATAGCACTTTACGTGGTCATTGGAATGGCAATATTTGCTTTTAGCGTGTCTTCGAGTGGGATGTTCGGGGTAAATCCTGCTTCTCCGGTTGGGCAAAACGCTGTAGCAAATTTAATTGAGAACGGAAATGGACTCACAAGTGTAAAAGTTGGGCAGACAAATTTTATTGGTGAGTACATCGTTTCTAAATGGGGTCATCTTAGTAGCCCCAATCTAGGGAGCAACAACAGTAACGGTGTAAATCAAGTGTCAGTATCCAATCAATTAATTCAAATTTTTGGGGTTAAGGAGTACCATAAGTTCGGGGTGAGATTGTCATATAGCTACGGAAAAATAGGGAACTATACCATGCAAACTCTGACATATACTGCAAATAATACCTTCTTTGGCTTGAAAATGACGGATGTGCTAATTAACCTGGGCCCACAACACAGCGATCGAAGGTTATCCATTATGGCAATCGCATTTCAGCCATATTTAACAGAAGATTTGCACTTGGGGGACGTACTGATCACAGATTTTAGTTCTAACTTATATGGGCAGCTCGTAGGCATACAGTCTGGTATAACTTCACTCTCGGTGAAATATCTGGTAAGCGGAAACGAAACATTAGCAACACTTGGTATTTATTACCTGCTCATTGCGCAATCTTTGAACTCTTTTATAAAAATTACGCCAGATCATATTCTAAGACAAAAAGTTGATATCACTGCCTTATACCTTGTTGACGGTAGTCTGGCTGCATGTATAGCAGAACTCGCTTCCTTGGGACTTGCAGGCGTCGGGTTGGTTAGTGACGCTGTCGCATGCTTTACGGGCATTGGTTTTGGTATACCCTGTGCCCTCTTCTTTTTAGCAGTTAATGCACTACCTATTGTTGAGGTGATTGCCATAAATTATGCCTGCTAGAGGGAACAACATGAAAAGTACCAAGAAATTTAATAAAATTTATACGACCATAGGGGCCCTCGCGAGTATTTCTATGCTTATGTCTCTGCTTATTGTAGTTAGGGACTTAAATATACAAAGTATTATTCTATTCGCCTTATTGATTGTGGTTTTCTTGGGCGGGCTTATATATTCGCTAGGTTATCTAGGTGGAAAGAAGGAAGGATATGGATTTTCAAATTTTATAAACATCGTCACTCTGCTAGCTGTATTCCTTGTAATGTTGTCAGAGGTAGAAGTATATCTTTATTTGAACGGTTTTAAGGTTATGGTTACAGTTGTAATAGTTCAAGTATTTCTTATTATAGTGGTATCAGGTGTGCTTATGGTAATGTTATCAAAACATATTCCACAACATAATAGTTGACGGCTTTACAGACGGTATTGCTGCAGGATGGCATTAATCATATTTCATCCCACCTATTGCGTTTATCTGCTATTATTTCATTTGCAAAACAATTGGCAAATATTCCTGATATCGTTGTTTCTATAAATAGTATCAAATATATTGAGTATCACATTCCATAAAATTTTTTCTGAAAACATTGAAAATTTAGATATCTATTGCATAATGGTGCGTGAATTTTCGACTCCCAACGATCCACATAGAGGCGCATCATACTCACATCCGGATAACTCTAGAGCTCTGATTGAACGATTGAGAATGTGTATATAACGTAAGCCGTGAGAAGCGAGAACAACATACGGAGTGAAAACAGGAGAGCGTAATTGTACTCTAGGAGACAGTAATGGATTTGCTTCTTTCATAGTTAATTTTGCAGTTCTGTTGTTTTCCACCGCGCACATAGCGAAAAATTTCGTATATGTGCTATAACAGGTCCTTCGATTCTTCGATAGTAGGTCCTTCTTAAGAGATAGTCCTATTGGATCACTTCACGTTGAGATATAATCTGAAGGATTATTGTCAACATCCGGATTTTTGCTTTGCGTAAGTTAAACTCCACCTTCAACTGTCTTGTTTCTAGAACTTATTTTTTAACATGTTCGGGGTACTGGTAATTCCAAGGGCTACAATAGTACAAGGTAAAGTTTCGAAGTCCGGTTGAACGGACCATTTTTTACGTTTTCATTTTTTTATTGGAATGCCTAGTTGCTCAAACTACGATATATATATGAATGTACTTCATTTAACATGAATAAAAAGGTAAAAGTTTTGGAAGTAATTGTCATTGCGGCTGTGATGATAGAAGGTCTTTGGAAATGATCAGTACAATTATATTAGTTCACCGTCGAACTGGGAGAATTGGATTGGTAATTCATAATGAGTGTACCTGTTAGAGGTGGTAGACATAATTCCTAGAGGCTTAGAATATTTGACTTTATTTCTCATTGCCGACATAACTATGTTTTATTACAATATGAAAACATTAAAGTTTTTCAATCACGAACCAGATGCAAAATTAACGGTGATAAACAGAATTTACTATAGATTTATTCTATTACTTGATATATTCTACCCTGTCCTATTACTTTTAATGCTGTTTACTCAGGGGTACTTTGGTTTATATTATGATAATGTTTCTTCTTCAGTCGTAATATCTTGGGCGGTACTAAACATGGCCACGTATGAATTATTCAGAAGATATCTGAGATCTCAATACAATGTATCACTGAAGAAATCCATTGCCCTAGCATATACATACCAACGGCTCCACATAAACGAAATTATTCGAGAACAACTTAAGAAAGTATCTCCTTGAGAATTGGTTGAACGAACTTATAAGGAACGAAAGAATAAATAGTAGCCTTCAAGAGCATTAGCCACTTTTTGTTTATGCGTTTATTCTCTGCCATTTTATCAAGCGGATTATCATTCTCCTTCTTGGTTTACCTTTTAGTTCAATTTGCTTTGCCATTTTCTCTCCCGATCATTAGCAGCTATTTTTTTGCACAACAAATATATATCTGAGTTTGATTTGATTAATATGAGCAAAAAGACTAGACTTTTTGGGATATCATTTGTAGTTGTAATCATCCTGTCTGGTTTCATTAGCATACATTATTATAATCAAAGTTCAGGTTCTTCGCACGATTCTCTCCCAGTTCAGATCTCATATCCTTCCGGTATCCCTCTCTATCTTGTTGGCCCGGCAGGTATGCAGAGAACGCTCACAGATTTAAGAGTTCCCGGCGCTGACATTCACCAAACTTCTGTAATGGGCCTGCAGAATACAGGCAACGATTCTATAATCTTCATTGTCTGGCCATATGTTTCACAATCATCGAGTTTGGCCACAAATCTTGTAAGCACAATAGGTTCTTTGTTTGCAAGAGGGGATCTCATATTTGTCCTAACAGGAGGATATAACTCTGCTGTGTCCGATCTCCTCGGAGTGTCCTGGGCAAACGAATTTCACTCCAAAGTACTTGTCATGCATGGCGTTCCACCTAATGGTGTAAACACTATGATCGCTGCAAATGGTAACACTCACTTTTTTGCTCTAGCGCCGATAAATGAATCAACTATAAGTTTTCTTGGCAGGGTGTCTTCAGTTTTTAATAAATTCTCTTCAGTTCCTAATGAAAGTTGTGATCCGATAATACGTGTCGAGGGTAATCCATCTTTTAAAGGATGGACATTCGCAACTGGCGAGATAATGGGGATGAGCAATTCTAACGGAACTTACCGCTATGACCTAGGTATATTTGTCGGAGACAAGATGACACCAGTCAATTCGATGCCAGGGAAAATGAAAATACCGATATTAACTATGGGTTGGGAAAGTTACACTCCAAGCAGTACTATTGTAAACAATGACGGATACATAGAAAACGAGACATCGAATATAAACTACATAAGCAGCTATAACTCCTACCTTGATGGGTGGAACGAACCATGGTCCCCATGGTCGCATATCAGCTACAACTCTTATTTCTATTCTTCGGTAGGCTATTCGCCAACCGGCACGAGTGGTTGGATAACACCGCCTCGATTACCATCTGGAAGTATGGCAATTAAAAGCACAACGCATTCGGAACAGGGTACACCTGAACCCGAGAAGGATTATCTTTGGTCATTTTCTTATTCTCAGACCAGTGCGAATAATCCATATTCTAATGGTTTCTCGTCTAACGGGATGTGGATACTGATGGCAGGAACGGGAAGCACTAATACCGCTGCCATAACCATGAACGAAAAGATTAATCTAGTTACACAGAAGAATACTTTCTATGGGGGTTGCGGAAGTGGTTCTGCGGAACTTTACAGCGAGAAAATAATCCTCCAGGATCATTTCACATTAACCTATAATCCAGGCGGATCATGGACAACATCTGGATCCTCCGCTGTGTGCTGGTTTAACTCGAACTACAATGGTCTTGTTTCTGGTGTGTATTATTCAACACAGTGGGAGTATTGGTGAGTCAATATTCCATCATAACGTAGGGTAAAAAATCCTGTTTAACAACCCTCTTTGCAATATTTTTATTTTTGCGTTTTTGGTTTACAGATTAGAATCAAAATATATTAATAGCAATACTCCATGCTAATTATGGATATGATCGATCAGTTAGATCACAGAACATCAACAAGACGTGATCCTGTAAAAACCCTTTCCATAGTTACTCTGGTTATGATACTTGTATTTACTGTTTATTCGTGTATCGCTACCCCTTTTGCCACAACGTTGCCGTACACCATTTATGATGAGGCTATGATTTTGTCTTTGGGTTTGATATTGACCATTATCCCGGTAAGCCGAATTTATGATAAACATATTAACTTGGTCTTTAGCGGTATCATTTTTGTCATCTCCTTTATTTTGATTTGCCTCTTTATTGTCGACATTGGATCTCTTTTTATTATCCCATTCTTGCTTGATATTGCACTGTTGGTTACAAGATAGATCCATACTCACGACCTAAATCATCACTACGCATATTTTTCTCGGTCCCTAATAGGGAACGTACTGAGCGTTAAGTTCATCTGAAGAGGCGGTCTCCAGATCGTCTATCTACTGATGAGATTCATTTTACGTCGCAACCCTTTACAAGAGTCTGTGCAACTACGCTCATCATTTTAACAAATAAAGGAATTGGTAATGCTACAACATAGAAGTAAGTGCATTTAACTAGGCCTTGCAAGGCATGTCTAATTTGAAATAAAACAAGACCCCCGAAGAGGGTAGCGTCCAGTAAGATGCCCTGCTTTTACAATAGGCTTGTAATAATGTCTACTTAAGTGAAGGCATGGCATCTACGTATTGGGCGACCTTATCAGCTATATCCGTGAATATAGCAGATACGGTATCATTGAGTGATGCGCTCGGAACGCCACTGTCGGTACCTTCGACGATTTCCATTGAGAACGGTATCCTGCCAAGGAACGGGACACCGTATTTTTTTGCGGCTTCTTCTCCACCCCCTTTCTTGAATATGTAAGTGGTCTCTCCACAGTGCGGGCAAACAAAACCGCTCATGTTTTCAACGATACCAAGGACTTTCATCTCAACCTTTTTGCAGAAATCTATGGCTTTTCTGGCATCAAGAAGAGCAACGTCCTGTGGTGTGACCACAATTATGACCCCGTCAACCTTCGGCACGAGCTGAGATATTGAGAGTGGCTCATCCCCTGTTCCTGGGGGCATGTCAAGCACCATGTAGTCATAACCCTCCCACTGGACTTCTTCCAGAAACTGCTGTATGGCTTTGTGCCTGAGAGCTCCTCTCCATATTATGGCTGTATCATCGCTTGGAAGCATGAAGCCCATGGATATTACATCAACACCGAATGGGGTCTTGACCGGAAGAATCTGGGTACCTTTTACTTCGACATCTTTCCCGGAGACGCCGAGAAGCATGGGATCGTCCGGTCCGTTGATATCCACATCAATTAATCCGACCTTGAATTTTTTGGCAAGAGCAACTGCCAGGTTAACCGAAACCGTAGATTTTCCCACTCCTCCTTTTCCACTCATTACCATAATAGTGTGCTTTACTCCAACATACTTTGTGGACTTCGGTGGCGGCCCAATTACGGGAGTAGGGGGCGGTGTATTCATTTTAATAGTTCCTGTAGGCATGTTTATGATATTGCAAGAGGCTATTTTATCCTTGACCACAAGAAAGAAGAAGAAAAAGTGGTAATGTTAGATAAGATTGTGAAATTTGAAAGTATGAAAGCGATGCTACTGGAGAAACCAGAAAAAATAGAGAAAAAGCCGTTGAAATATTCAGATTATAGATATCCTGAAATAGGGGAAGGTAAAGTGATCGTAAAAGTGCTGGCTAATGGAGTATGTCATAGTGATCTGCACATAATTGAGGGCGATTTTCAATTGCCTGGAGATTTGTTTCCTATGATACCAGGTCACGAGATTGTGGGGGAGGTCGTTGAATCAAAGAGTAATTTAAGTCCGGGAGATAGGGTCGGCATAGGCTGGTTTTATTCGGCTTGCGGCACTTGCGATCAATGTATTTCAGGGCACGAAAATTTATGTCCAAATGCGCTGGTATCTGGTATTAACGTTAAGGGTGGCTACGCCGAATATGCAGCGCTCGATGCTGCCTATGTTTCTCAAATTCCTGACGGAGTTAAGAGTTCCGAAGCCGCGCCATTGTTCTGTGCAGGCATAACCGCCTATTCCGCAGTCAAAAGGATTGCCCCATCGATGGGAGATAGGATTGCGGTATTTGGGATCGGAGGACTTGCGTTTTATGCAATACAGATGATAGAAGCTACTGGCGCTCATGCTGTGGCAATAACCAAAGGGCACAGAGAAGTAGCCGAGAAGGCTGGCGCCAGCGAGATAACAGATCGTCCCGAAGGCAAATATGATGGATCTATTGTTTTTGCACCAAACAGCTCGCTGGTAAAGGATGCGGTATCCTCAGTGAAGACTGGGAAAACGGTAGTTATCCCGGCGGTAATGGATAAAATAGATGTTCCGTTTGGAGACTTTATGTGGGAAAAGAATATTACAAGCGTTGCAAGCGGATTGAGAAAGGAAACCAGAGCCGTTCTTAAGATGGCATCTGAGCACAATCTTGAATCCATGATCCATGAAAGAAAACTCAGCGAAGCAAACGAAGTTCTGACGGAACTAAAGAATGGCAAAATTATGGGAAGAGCCGTGCTAATTCCTTGAAAAATTTTTGTCCGAATTGCTCCGCTTAAATTATAGATACAGTAAATCACTGGAAAGAACAAGAGAAATACAGAAAGAGATCAGCTAATCAGATATATTGCCATATCGGATCCTGCCAGAGATCGTATTCCTCTTCAATTTCCTTTATAGGACGCTGTACAGTGGCTTTTTCCTTTAGAAGTTTGTTATATTTGTTAATGAGTTCGATTGCTCCATGTTTGGCCAAATCATCAAAGTATTCTTTTATTGTCTTCAGGTTATGAGGATGCAGTTTGTTTACACTTTTCCCAGCAAAAAGAATCCTGTAAAACCTGTGTTCTCCCAGTCTTACATGAAAAATTCTGTAATCCAATTCTATCTTGTCTTTCAGGTCATATGTTGTGATGGCGGCAAGCGCTTCAACAATTCTTACATCCTCATTTTCCGACTGTAATTGAAAATCTATCTCAAGTCCCTTTTCCATAAAAGAATGAGTTTAAAATCATATTTAAAGGGTGGGTTTTTAAATTCTAAGTTGAACAAAATGCATGTGGCTTTATCTTAAAATTCTCCATTTTACCATTTTTTTGCAATATTAATCAGTATCGATATTAATTAACCGTTTCTTACGCACAATGAGATTCGTATTCCGTAGTTAATTAAATTAAAACGAGGCGTGTTCAAATCAATTTTGGGCCAGAATTTGCATTCTTCTGTATAATGTTAAAGGAATGTATGTCGACAGAATGACGAATATATGATAATGACACGTGCTAATCATCGTCAATATGCCGAATTTTGTTCTTTTTTAGCATCATTTAAAATACAGTCTAAGGATACCTGAGAGTCAAAATGGTTAACCTTCTCAACAACTTTTGGGTTCTTTTTGCATCACTGCTCATATTCTTAATGACGATTGCAGTAGGCTTTCTTGAAATTGGGGAACTCGGATTAAAAATGAAGAGGAGTCTCTACAAGTCTATTCTCATAACGGGAATATCATTCATCGTCATGGCCATAGTAGGTTTCAATACAGCGTTTGCTCCAACGATCGGAGGAATAATCGGGAATCCTTTTTACAAACCGGGCTTTTTTCTGGGATCGTTCGGATCTCCTGCAACGATATTTTCCACGGTTTGGTGGTCAATGTCTTCAAAGTATTTTGGCGCCGATCTATGGGCCGTATCTTATTTTATGCTTGAGGCAACATCGGCTTCAGTTACATTAGCCCTTGTTTCTGTTGTGCTTCTTCGTAAGGTAAAAATGGCCGCCTTCGTAGCATTTTCAGTTGTATATTTTGTACTGATATTTAATCTTCCGGCGGCATGGATCTGGAATCCAACGGGATGGCTCTACTTGTTGGGTATGAGGGATTTCGCCGGAGGGCTTGTTGTGCATGGTGCTGCAGGTATAGCAGGCCTTGCAATACTAGTCAGGATATGGCAGGAAGAAAGGTGGAAAGGCCTGAAGGAAAGCCCAAAGGAGTCTTTCAGACTAAATCATGGATTCTTGGCACTAGCTATCCTTCTTCTCATAATCGGATGGGTAGGTTTCGATCCGGGCAACACACTTGCATTCAATTTTGACACACTTATAGTGGTTTCCGTTGTTCTTATTTCAGGATTTACAGGAATGATTTCTGTATTGGCAACCAGCTATATTCTAAGGAAAGACACTGGAGGAGTACTTAACGCGGTAAATGGGATAATAATGGGGCTTATAGTTATCACACCTCTTGCAGGTTTCGTCAGTCCATTAAGTGCGTTTACTCTCGGGATTCTAAGTGGGCCATTATACGTATTTGCAGACATATATTTCTCCGGTAGAAAGTGGTTAAGCGACCCTGTTGGGCTACTTTCATCACACATGACCGGAGGTATATTTGGCGTCATCATGATTCCATTCTTCACACAGCACACTTACGCCGTGTTCTCTGGAAATTCTGTCCTCCCGAACGGTTTTATTTTTGGCGGAGGCGTAGCTGCACTCAGAACGCTTGGTATCGAAGTTCTGGGAATCGTGGTTGTCGTCGTATTCGTGTTCACCATTTCTTATGTAGTTATGTCCATAATCAGCAAAGCAATGCATGGAATTTTAGATAATTCCGAATATTCTGGCACGGTCAAGAATGTTTACGTCGTAAACTCAGCAAAAGCTCAATTGGATAAATTGCATTAATGTCACTCTCATGCAACGAGGTAGAAATAGATCCTCGTAAGGTCTCTTGCAGGCGTATGCATAAATCCGCAAAACGATTATCGGTTCTCAGGCATTAAGACTATAATCTGAAATTTTCCCTGAAAATACACCGGTGTAAGGAAGAATATCGTCAGAAACAAATAAAACAGTAAAGATTATACTGTATGAATTCCATGAAGCCTCATGGAAATATTCAAAAAAGACATAGAACTGGAAACATCAAAGCAACTGAGTGACATAGTGTCTGCTTTCGAAGAGCAATTAAAAAATAAACAGTGGAAGGTCCAAAGCAATGTTCAAAATGATCAGGGGGTACTTCAGGCCCAAAAGGCTGGAATTTTGAGAGATATTATTGCTGCAGATCGTGCTCTGACATTCACTTTTAAGAATGAAGGGGGAAGGCTAAATGTTAGTGTGGGCGTTGGAAAATTACTGCAGAACTTAGGTGTAGCAGCTATTGAAACCATTATGTTGAGCGAGCTATTCCTTGTAGTGGACGTTCCTGAGATTCTCTGGACCGATCATGTTGAGACAGAACTTATTGGTCAACTAAAGTCCATTACCTCCTAAGTAAATTTCTTATTTCCTTCAATTTTAGTAAACTTATATCACCTTTTTCTGATAATAGTTTTAGGATTCGTTTCATTCTTTATACATTCAGCGACAGCGAAACAATTTAGGCCGAACTTCGCGATAAGATTATGACTGAGAATTGTATACGAACCCATATTTATGGGGGAGACCATTCTTTGATTGCTGAGTTTGACAAGGGCACAATTCTTTTGGGCGAATGGCCGAAGGATATTCAATTACCCACCGAAGTAAGATGGGATGAGCGCGTAAACAAATATCGTTGCATGGGTTATTTTTATTCAGAATTGAAGAGAATTTTGCCGAATCTTGTCGACAACGTGATGGCAAAAAATCCTCCATTGAATGTTTCCGGCTCCTTCAAGCTAAGAAAGTATCAGGAAGAAGCTATTTCAGAATGGGAAAAAAATGGAAGGAGAGGCATAGTTGTGCTTCCAACCGCCGCAGGTAAAACACACATCGGCCTTGAAGCGATACTTCGCAACAAGAAAAGTGCGATAATAGTTGCGCCGACTATTGAGTTGATACAGCAATGGAGAGAGAATATAGAAAAGGCCTTCAACATGCATATTGGGCAGCTTGGAGGAGACGAGAAGGATATCCAACCTATAACTGTGTCGACCTATGATTCTGCATACCTCCTTGCTGAAAAGATAGGAAATAGATTCGATCTGTTAATTGCGGATGAAGTTCATCACATGGCTTCGGAAAAATTTAGCGAGATTGCTAAAATGTACACGGCGCCTGAAAGGCTCGGTCTCACAGCCACTTATGAGCGCGCGGACGGTCTTCATGAACTTCTCGTCCCCTACATGGGTGGAAAGATGTTCGAGATGGGCTATGAGGAGCTAACAGATTTTCTCTCCGGTTTCGAAATCATACGCATACCTGTCGAACTAACGGATGAGGAAGAGGCCGAGTATAACAGAAACAGGGAAATTTTCCTGTCATATCTTAGGAGATATCACGTTAAACTGAAAGGTACTTTTGACTTCCAGCGATTCATAATGCAGTCATGGAACAGGGAGGGCAGGGAAGCTCTCCTCGCCTGGCGGCGTTCGAGGGAGATAGCGTTCAGTGCAAGGGCAAAGATCGACTTTGTTCGTTATGTCATGTCGAAGCACAGGGATGACAAGATGTTCATCTTTACGGAGGATACCGAAACAGCTTATATGGTGTCAAAGGAATTTCTCATACCTGCCATGACCTATTTGACACCGGGACCGGAAAGGAAGAAGTACCTCGATCTTTTCCGCGACGGAAAAATAACAAAGATTGCAACAAGTCGTATCCTTGACGAAGGGGTAGATGTCCCGGATGCATCTGTAGCGGTTGTAATAAGTGGTTCAGGCAGCACAAGGCAGTTCAGGCAGAGGCTCGGAAGAATTATCAGGCCGGCGGCTGGAAAGAATGCCATAATGTATGAACTCATAACCTCTGGAACTGGGGAAAAATCAACAAGCAGGAGGCGGAGAAGGGGTGTTCCCAACAGAATGTCTGATGGTGAGGCGTGATCGGAAGAAGAAGACCATATCTCCCATATTTTTAGGCGACGATGCCGAGGAATACTACATACTGGTCATGGAATGCTTTCGGAAGAATATAGGAAGGAGAAAGCACGACATAGAGCACGATCTCAAGGAGGTCGAACTAAAGGTACAGTATAACAAGGTCATAAGGGGCCTTTCCGAGGTAATCTTCAGACTTGCAAAGAGCGAGAGACTCACAGCAATCGAACCTTCTGAACTGAGGAATGAGATCTTTCTCAGGTTCCCGAATGGAATTCCGTCACCAGAAGAGCGGGCTGAGAAACTGAATGCCATTGCTAAGGAGTTTAACGTCACTCCAAAACAGATTGAAGATTCTCTCTATGCAGACAAAGAAGGGGAGCAGATAATATCAGAAATTCCAAAAATGTCATTTGAAAATGCGTCAAAGCTCTATAATCTGGAACAGGCTGAAACACTGCTTGCAAAGTCGATTGGAGTCCTGGTTTCCGGGATAGAAGATTGGGGACAATTGATAAAGAGGATACGCAGGCTTGGACTGCTGTTCAGTGTTAATCAGGAAAAGGAAAGTTTGGAATCAATTTACGTAAGCGGTCCTGCATCAGTAAACGAGAATACGCATAGATACGGGGGGAGGATAGCTCAGCTGCTCCATGTACTTTTACGATTCAAAGGCTGGAGGCTTGAAGCAGACGTTGAGTTCAAGGACGAGAAAAGCGATGGGAAATTCAAAATGTTTCTGTCCTACGCGAGTTCAGAAATGTTCCCGGACTTCTCGCAGGATGAACCTCTTATCCTGCCAAATTACGCTTCCGTAGCGAATCCAATATCAGTCGGTGGCCGCTTTATTTTTCCTGATTATATCATCTCAAGGAAAGGAGAGGAAATTCTTCTCTTTGTTTCAAGGCTGATATACCATGATTCCGACGTTGAGTTAAAAGAATACCTGGACCTGCACGAAAAGAAATCACTATTTATCTACGGCCTGGAGAGGGGAGAAAAGAAGAAAAAGGGCCTGACGTGCTTTTCTGGGGATATACCATGGGATGCACTTTTTTCGGACCAGATAGAACCGGAAGTATATCCTGTACGTGACGAAACGGAACTGCAAAAGGAAGTGCCGGAACTTGGTAAGAGACAGGTTGAGGATATCCGGAAAGAAATTGAGCCGATAATTTCAGATTTCAACGCAGTGATGGACATTATCCGTGCAAAAGGTTTTGATCCCGAAAAATTCCTGAGGGCTTTAGGATACCGGATCGAGTGGAGGACGCTTGAGCCCACAATAGTTCCTGAATAGGCATCCATTTTCAATCTTTTATGCACCAGGGAAGCAAGACGATGCATCATTAAATACTCCTCTCAGATTTATACTGTAAAGAGTGGTTTGTGATAAAAATGAAAAACAAGGAACTTGCCGACATCTTTGCTGATATGGCATCCTTTGAGAGTCTTGAGGAATCGGAAAATGCGAGATTCAAAACCAGAGCATATCAGAAAGTTGCTGCCATCCTAGATTCTCTGCAGGAAGATATCGCCGAAATTTACAAGAAAGGTGGGGTGAAAGCTCTAATGGAGATCCCTGGTATCGGAAAAGCTATTGCTGAAAAGATTGAGGAATATCTCACAACAGGAAAAATTTCCAAATACGAAGAATACAAGGAAAAGTATCCGATAGATTTCAAAGAGCTCACGAAGATAGAGGGTCTAGGCACTAAGACTGCTCTTTCCCTCTACAAGGATCTAGGAATAAAGAATCTAGCTGATCTTAAGGATGCGATTTCCAAGCACGAGATAAGCAAGCTTCCTGGATTTGGCGTGAAAAGCGAAGAACTTCTGGACAAAGGGGTAAAACAGTTAGAATCAAGCAAAGGTCGCCTTCTGCTATCTGAGGCACTTCCAGTTGCACAATCCATTGCGGAAAGGCTCAGGAAAAGTGGTCTGGCGGATAAGGTAGAAATAGCTGGCTCAACCCGAAGGATGCGGGATACGATCGGTGACATAGACATACTGGCCATCGGCACGAGCAGCAGCGAGATAATGGATTTCTTTACAGGGTTGGAGGACGTCGAGAGGACAGTTGTCAAGGGGCCATCAAAAACAACGGTATATTTGAAGATAGGAACAACATGCGATCTCCGTGTTATTGAGCCAGGTAGATTTGGAGCCGCAATGCAGTACTTCACGGGAAGCAAGGATCACAATATTCAGGTAAGGAAAGTTGCAATCGACAACGGTTACAAACTCAACGAATATGGACTCTATGACCGTACCGGGAAGATGGTCTCTGGTGTGGACGAGCAAGAATTGTATAATAAACTGGGTATGGACTGGATTCCTCCCGAAATGAGGGAGAATAGAGGAGAAATAGAACTGGCCATGAAGCACAAATTGCCAAATCTTATCCAATACTCGAGCTTAAGGGGTGATCTTCATACTCATACGAAAGACACTGACGGGTCAAACACACTTGAAGAAATGGTTGAATATGCAAGGAAATACGGCCTCGAGTACATAGCAACAACAAATCATACAAAGAGCCTCAAGGTTGCACGAGGTATGGATGAGGCAAGGTTTGCCGACTATTTTTCCAAGGTCGATAGATTAAATGAAGAATTGGGAAAGGATTTTCATGTGCTGAAAGGCGCAGAGGTTGATATACTGAAAGATGGGTCCCTTGATCTCGAGAACAAAACGCTAAGAGAGATGGAATGCGTTGTCGCATCCGTTCATTCTAATTTCAACATGAGCAAAGACGAGATGACAAAGAGAGCAATAACTGCCCTGGATTCAGGATATGTAAATATACTGGGCCACCCAACGGGCCGACTGATAAATGAACGTCCACCTTTTCAGATCGATCTGGAGAAGGTTGCTGAATCAGCGGAAGCGAATAAGGTGATATTAGAAATTAACGCGTTTCCGACCAGGCTTGATCTTAAGGATACAGACATAATGCTAACATCAAAATTCAAGGTTAATTATGCAATAGACTCTGATGCACACAATATATCACATTACAACGTCCTGAAGTACGGGATTGGAACCGCGAGGAGGGGCTGGCTTGAATCCGATCGTGTCGTGAACACATTCGATCTCAGCAAAGCTCTAAGGATGCTGAAGAAATGAACGGTTGCATATAAGCCACGACTATATAGTTAATAAAAATGATAAATTTATATTATAGTGCCATATTATAATATTAACCATGAAGGCAAATGAGGTATGAGCCTGCTAAGGATATCACGAATAACACTGCATGTATATGCAAAGACTGGAAAGATAAGGTATACTGTAATGCCGAATGGGATGTATAATTACAGTGATGAGGATGTTTATAAGATTCTCAATAAGGATGTAAAGAGAAAAACTGTAATTAACTGCGAAACTCTTTGCGCCAGAAGAGATATATTCCGTTTGTCGTGATCTATTTCTATGCGTCCTATTGCCTCCCTAAAGTTATTCCCGAAGTACTCTTCTATGAGGTGGACAAGCGTATCTCCTGCAATTAACCGTCTTTCTGCCCCTCTGCTAAAGTGATAGCTCTCCTCGCAATCCAGGATGCGGAACCTTCATCTCCGGCAAATCACTCCCAACCTGCAATCCTGTTTAATTCTTCTCGCTTCTGATAGAACCCTACACTCCCTGTTCCAGGAGCAAACATCACACCGTCCTGGAATAAATTGCTCATCCTGTATGCGGCATAACCGTCATTGTTTAGGACAAATCTCTTTTCTCCTAATACTCTTTTAACAATTTTTTCTCCATGTGCAGTCGTTTCAACAGAATCTCCTGCCCCAGCTATGCCAAAGATCACGCTGTCTACATTGTCGATCCTTTCATCTCCATCTAGAATAGTTTCGTTCATCGCTTCCCTGATATTTCTCTCCGAAACATCCGGCCTCACAGAAACGAAATGTGAGGGTCCTGCAATGCCCGAAGACGCAAATAGATTCTCTTCGTCATCGTAAAGTATAGCACATGTTTTTGTTGCTCCCCCATCAACAGACAGAATCATCATGAACTATCTTTTCGATATATTAAAATAATCTTTGCCGAGACCACCGTCAGAAAAGGCGGAAAAGTGTGTGTGGAATACTGGGCGATATCACTCTTAGGTACTTTCATTATTGATGATTGGCGATGAAAATCCAGATTCAACCACAACTTCTCTGTGCAAAACTTTGAATTACTTACCTGAACTCTTTCACTTTAACACATATTTTTTATTCTGCTGAATCCGTGTTATAAGGCATTTATTCACATTCTGCATTTCTACTGTAGAATCTGTACATCTCATCGCCAGTCTCTTATTTCAGCCAATTCCAATGAAAAGATGTAAATAGTATTAACACATATCATAACACATATGGCTGTGATTGACCACGTACCGGATGCGGTTAGGAAAACGTACCTGGAAATGAAGAGCGAACAGGGAAAGAAGCTTGAACTGAAGGTGATAAGTGGAAAATATTACATTTATGTTGCAAGGGGTGTCTGGGACAAGAAGAAAAAGAAGCCTGTGAAGAAGACCGTCCTCATGGGAACGATACATGAGAACGGAACATTCATATCAAAGAGGCTAAAGAAGATCTTTTCCTCAACCATGGTCTATGAGTACGGCAACTCACAGCTTGTATGGAATCTCTGCCAGGATATGTATACGATAATGGAGAAGCATCTTTACCGTGATCAGATCATTGCAATGGCGATCGTGAAGGCGATCGATCCCATGCCATTGAGGCTCGTTTCCTCAAGATTCCAGAAGCTCTACATATCGAGGACGATGAAGCCGAACCTCGATCCCGATGATTTGTCGACCGTCCTGGGATACGTAGGGAGCCATTTTCCCGATCTCTACGGTATGTTCCGGAAGATCATGGAACCTGGCGGCCTGATCTTTTACGACATGACAGCGATAATATCATACTCGAAAAACCTGAAGCTTGCAGAGAAGGGATACAATCCCGATGACGAACATGAGAATCAGGTCACGGTGATAATGGCGTTCTCCGTTAAGTCATGGGTACCGGTGGCGGTGGATGTATTTTACGGATCGGTGAGGGACATAAAATCGCTGAAATATTTCATAGACCGTTTTCATGACCAGGATATCGGATTCATCATGGATCGGGGCCTCTTCTCTGAATCCATCGTCAAGGATCTGAGAAAGCTGAAGATGCACTACATCGTCCCTCTCAGAAGGAATTCCACCATCGTTCCGGATAATGTGAAATTCGATTCAGCATTCATCTACAACGGAAGGCCAATCCAGGCTTCCAGAAGATCGTCAAGACTGGGATATGTATACATGTTCCAGGACCCCATGATGAGAGCGGAGGAGGAATCGACGATACTGAGGGGTGTCGCCTCTGCACGAAAGGACATGGAATATTTTCAGGATAAGAAGAGTCGTCTTGGAGTATTTGCAATAATATCCGATCTTGATCGAAGTCCTTCTGAAATATATGAACAGTACAAGTCCAGAGAGGAGGTTGAACAGGTATTCGACACAATGAAGGGTGATCTGGAATCAGACAAGACCTATCTCAGGGACAATGAGAAGGTGAAGGGATTCTTCTTTATTGTCTTTCTCGCTTTGAGGGTGAGATTCAGAATCCTGAAGGTGCTGAAGGATCATGGTTTACTGGGAAAGATGTCGGTAAACGAGACAATCTTCGAGCTGTCAAAGATGGAGAGGATCGTTGAAAAGAGCGGGACAGAATACTTTGCAGCAGTTCCAAGGAAAGTAGAAAAGATCATCGATCTGTTCAGGGACATGATACCTATGGGTTAAATTGAAGGAAGTTCAGGTTACTTATTTATTCTCAAAAAAATCCTACAATAAAAGAGGCGTATCTTTCGCTTTTTGGGCAAAGCAACTTCCGGACCTAAAGAGAATGTCCTTTTGAACAACATACTGAAACCTTTTTACTCAGTCATTAATTTCATCTTAATGCGTGTGATGGTTCTTGTCAGTCGCGGAAATGAAAGTGTGGAAAAGGAAGGCGATAATATCCATGTCTTCACAAAACAACCCTTTGAGGACAACAGAGCAAATAGGGACGTGATAAAGCAGATTGCAAAATATTATTCTGTCCCCTCAAGCAAAGTTAAGATTGTAACTGGATTGCGATCGCGCAAGAAGATTCTGGACATTAATGTTCCATGATGCAGATTTATGCATAATTTGTTACAATAATTTCACTGGCACCCCGTCTCCTTTCAGCTTTAGAATTTATCAATCTGGAAGCCTTAATCCCGTGAACATTGAACGAAGAATATAATTCTCTGGTTTCTTCAGTGTCAGAGTTACTAAGCATGAATCGTACTCCTAGAGAATCTAGGCGTCTTGCTTCCTCAGCAAGTCTTACCTGATCTGTCCAGGAAAATCCCCCGTCTATGTAGGTCGTGAAATTCGATGATTTTGAGATCGGAGTATATGGCGGGTCAAAGTAAACAAAATCTCCAGCATTTGCATATTTGGTAGCAGATTGAAAATCACATAGCCTTAAATCCACATTCTTAAGGAGAGAAAACCAAGCGTATACAAGATTCGAAGAAGGTAAATGCGGATTTGTATACCTGCCAAAAGGCACATTGAACTGTCCTTTCGAATTCAGTCGATATAGGCCATTGAATGCGTGTCTGTTAAGGTAAATGAAAATAACAGCCCTACGCAGGTTTGGTGTCCGGTCGATAGAGTTGAATTCATCCCTTGCCTCATAATAACTCTCTTTTGAGTTTCTATAGTTAAGATCTTCTAATCCTTTTATGAGTTCTTCAGGGTTGTTTTTTATTTCATTAAAAAGGTTGTATATGTCAAAATTTCTATCTGATAGAATAGCAGTCTTTAGCCTGTTCATTCCATAAAGTTTGGAGACCAGTGCACCGCCTCCCAAAAAAGGCTCAAAGTATGTATTCCATTTCTGTGGCATGTAATAGAGAAGCTTGTCAATGATCTGTCTCTTTCCCCCCGCCCATTTGATTATTGGTTCAATAATATACTGGGAATATTCACTTCCTATTTGTCCTCTAGTGCTATCCATAGATTTTCCTTTTTCGCCTCATGTGATCGTCAGTTAGATCTTCCTCATATGGATCTGAGTAATGCAGTGGTCTGCGCCCTTTACGAGGATAAGATGAGCATGGTACTTTGTTGGGGCTATATTTTCAGTGAGGTTAACACCGTTAATTCGATCCCAAATTTCTCCACCTATCTTCAGTGCTTCATTCTCTGGAACCTCGGCCAATTTTCTGAAATATGATCTAGGGTCCGTGAATGCTGTCTTACGCAAAACCATGAACCTATCCAGGAACCATTTTTTGATAGCGAGTTCTTCTGCGTCAATGTATATAGAAAAGTCGAAGAAATCCGAAACTATGAGTTCCGGAACATTTTTTGTTCTTAATGTCGTACGCGTCTGCAACACGTTTAAGCCTTCCAGAATAACTATGTCTGGAGAGTCGACTTCAATTAATTCATTTGGCATTATATCATAAGTCAAATGCGAGTATACTGGAATCTTCAGATTTGTTCTTCCAGATTTCAGTTCATAAAGAAAAGTGATAAGACTCTTTATATCATAACTCTCGGGGAAGCCCTTTCTTTCCATTAGGTTTTTTTTCTCGAGTACGGCATTGGGAAATAGAAAGCCGTCTGTTGTTATGAGATCTACCTTGGGCTTGCTTGGCCATCTCGATATTAGTACTTTCAGCAAACGTCCAATCGTGCTTTTTCCAACCGCAACGCTACCGGCAATACCTATAACATACGGAACTCTGCTTGTAGGTTCCTCCAGGAACGTCCTTCTAGCAATGTATAGATTGACCTGAGCCTGATAGTACATCTGAAGCAATCTTGAAAGTGGGAGAAAAACGTCTTCAACCTCACTGGTAGAAATATTTTCATTGATTCCTCTGATCTCTTTTAAGTCCTCCTCTGAAACAGTCATCGGTGTAGAATTTCTGAGTGCGCTCCACTCCTTTCGTGAAAATGATATGTACGGCGAAACATCGGATTCTTTCAACGAAGGCAGCATTGCCATTGTAATAGCTATGCATAACATGATATAGCGTTTGCGTTTCTAGGGAGCTAGAAAATGGTGTGAGCTAAATAACCAATAGCTGTTTGCACTACAGCTATAGCATGTCGTGTTTGCTTAACCTTAATTAGTGGAAAGTACTATATTACCGTGCATAAAGTATGTCCGAATTGTAAATCCGACGAAATTCTTTCCTCTTATTTTTTTGTAACGGGTCACTATAAATGCCTAAACTGTGGATATGAAGGGGCATTCATAATGGAAATGGATGATTACGAATATCAAAAATTCCTAAGCATAGACGACTCACGAGAAAAGTGAACATTTTATGTAACATTCGATGTTTGTCATTATAAGTTTCAGCGTGTGTTGTTTGACTTATCCCGAATTCGTAAATAGAAGGTCAGAATAAAGTTTTATGGACCTAGCCGAATTGCTTATGCTTGATCACCTGGCAATAAGATCAAAAGGGCACTGGAATATTCCAGGAAAGAACACTGAAATTTTTATCGATTTTGCTACTTTCATAGATGACTGTCATGTTCAGGTTGAAGAAAGGGTATTCTTCCCTACAATAACTGAATTCGAATGGGAAGATAGGGAATCTTTCAAGAAAACGGTAGATAGAATTAAAGCAGATCACAAACTAATAAAGACACTTGGCGATAATTTGAAGAAATGGCTGTCTTCAGGAAACAGTAATTTTGAGTTGAGGTTGCCATTGTATTACAAAACGGTTGAAGAGCATAATTCCAGCGAGGAAAAATCAATTTTTAACAGGTGGCCAGTTCTTGCAGAAGAGGCAAGGAAAAACGCTCTGAAAGAATCGTTAGACATCATAGATGGCTTTGGCATTGACAGATATGTGTCTGAAACAGAAAGTTCAGAGGAGTTTATTTTTTATATTAAGAATATAAAATGAAACCCCTATCAAATAAGTTTGACGAATTATGTCACGCTGGGAGGGAGATTTGAACTCCCGATCTACAAAGAGAACAGGTTTTCCAGACCTGCGCCCTACCAGGCTAGGCTATCCCAGCTTCGTTCCGCTATCTGTTCAGGATATTTAATTTTACACAGCCCCTTCCGATAATAGAAATATTTAGCCTTAACTGCGTTTAAGTTGTAATATCGGAAGATTTCAACATGGCTCATTTTTCGCCATGAAAAAAAAAGGAATTACAATATTGTAAAACGGGGTTACATAATTTAGACGCCGGGAGGGAGATTTGAACTCCCGAGCTACAAGAGCAATAGATTTCGGATCTATCGCCTTACCTGGCTAGGCTACCCCGGCAAAATCTCTCGGAGAATGCTATAATTTATATTTAAATTTAGGCGCAAGCTTTTATTTTAGCCTGCTGTGCTCTTTCATCATGCACCGATCCATAACAACAAGAATCCCATTTTCCTTCGCAAGCCTAGCACCATTGCCGTTGATTACTCCCTCCTGCATCCATATCACCTTAGGGTGTATTTCAAGACCTTCTTCCACAATTTTTGGCACGACTTCGGGTTTTCTGAATATGTCTACAATATCAATGTTCTTATTTTTAGGAATACTGGCTAAATTCGGGTACGATTTTAAACCTTCCCATTCCGCAATAGCCGGATTCACTGGAATGATATCAAACCCATTCTTTCTCAGGTACGTAGCGACTCTGAAGCTATCTCTATCCGCCTTATCAGATATCCCAACAACTGCAACAGTCTTGCTATTCCTTAAAATCTCTGGAATCTTGTTCTCATCGTAGCCAGCCATAAGAAATAATAGAACACCCCAATAAATAGATTACACTCTTTCATAGACCGGCCTAATATTTTCAGAATTGATCTGTCATTTAAAGATCGCCCGATCATCTACTTAATTGAACACACACATCATTGGAGAAGTTTAATTATAAGAAAGAACAAATTTAAGAAGAGATTTCTTATAGAACGAATCGCCTATAGAGAGAGGTCCTGAGTCTTTCTAAACCAGAACGAATTAAGCTGGAATTGTTCATTAAGCGTCCATCCATGATCTCAAAAAGAGGTTCAGTTCTGATGTAAAATTCAATCCTAGTGCTCGCATCATCGTCGAGTCGGTAATCTAAGGACTCAACTATCCGGGCCGCTTCGTTTGGAAAATCAACGGCTATCGCAGCTATATCTATAGCAGGATCCCCAAATGATGCATATCCCCAGTCTATGATTGCAGATATTTTATCTCCAAGAACTAAAACATTATCCTTGTACAGATCTCCGTGAACAAGTGACGGTTCAAATTCGTAGTTTTTTTGGAGAAAATTCTCAAATTCACTTTCTATTAATTTTTGGAGCTCTTTATCCAATAATGGAAATACATTTTGCTTGACGTTGTTCATTAAATCTTCAAACTGTATTTTCCAGGATAGCGGTGTGTAGAAATTAATCCCTGATCCTTTAATCTCATTATATTCTTTCTTATGGAGATAATTTAGAATATCCACTAATTGTTTAAGCATTATCTTTGACAGACTTTTTCTTTCGCTAATCGGTTCTCCTTTGATAAACATATACCCACCAAATTTCTCATTGTTATCCTGATTTGTGAAGATATAGTTTGGAATGGATATCGGAGAATCGCTCAGTATTTTCGATAAGTTGATCTCCATCTCCAGTCTTTTTGAGTTTTCAGTGTCTTTCTGAAATTTGAAAACATATTCCTTGTCGATTAGGAGCACTAAGTTAGCGTGTGTTTCTCTAAGAACCACGTAATCAGATGCATCAATGTCGTATTTCACATTCTTAGCTTTATTCAGGCACTGAAGAAGAAATCTCTTATCTTGATCACTCGGCATTGGATTTGGAATATCCATTATGCGTTTAAACATAACCCAGATCATTAAAATTATTTGTAGGCAGCAACTCTGTCTTCTGTTTGTGTACAATCTGGATTAAATCCTTGGACTGTCAATGTATTTATACAATCAAGTATTCCTTTTATCCTATGTTTTGCCCAAAATGTGGTTCACTTATGACACGTTCAGGTAACAAACTTGTATGTGGAAGTTGCGGATACACGGAGGATGTTCCAAACGGGAATTCCGGGCAAATAGTGAGCAAGAGTTCGCACAAAGAAGTCATATTGATTCGCGAGGAGAAAAGTGCAGAACCTCTTGATTCTGATGCGGTCTGCCCAAAGTGTGGGCACAGAGGCGCTTATTATCTCCTTAAGCAGACTCGTTCTGCAGATGAGCCGGAAACAAAATTTTATACTTGTGAATCTTGTGGATATAGGTGGCGTGAATACTGAAATAGGGGATAGAACATGGTTCTAGAAGGTCTCGGGAGCTCCCTCAGGGAGACCATAAGGAAGATATCTAATTCGAGTTACGTCGATAAGCAGATGATCGACGAGATCATCCGTGACATTCAGAGAGCTCTTCTCAAGGCAGATGTGAACGTAAAGCTTGTTCTAGAACTCACTAGCACTTTGGTGAAGAGAGTTAACGAGGAAAAATCACCTGCAGGAATGCCTCAGCAGGACTTTGTTATAAAGATTATTTATGAGGAGCTCCTGAAAATACTAGGCGAGAATTCGACATTGAAACTCAAGCCACAGACGATAATGCTTGTCGGCCTTTATGGTCAAGGCAAAACGACGTCAGCAGGCAAACTTTCAAGGTTTTTTCATAAAAAAGGCCTTAGCGTAGGAGTAATAGCAGCCGATGTTCACAGACCCGCGGCCTACGATCAGCTGGAACAGATTGCAAGGTCGCTGAATATCCAGTTCTACGGAGAACGCAATGATAAGAATCCGGTAAAGATAGTTAAAGCGGGTCTTGAGTCCCTAAAGGATCTAAAAGTAAAAATCATAGACACGAGTGGTAGAGACTCTCTAGACAATGAACTCATTGAGGAGATCCGGGATCTAAAGAAGTCTATTAACCCTGATGAAGTATTACTAGTGATAGATGCGACGATAGGTCAACAGGCTGGTCCACAAGCTTCTGCAATAAATGAAGCTGTAGGGATAACTGGCGTGATAATAACTAAGATGGATGGGACGGGAAAGGGTGGCGGCGCGCTGAGTGCTGTCGCGACCATTCATTCCCCTGTATACTTTATTGGCACAGGTGAGCACCTCGAAGACCTCGAGATATTTGACGCTAAGAAATTTCTTTCAAGATTGCTTGGCCTTGGCGATCTCGAAACCCTCCTTGAAACATTCAAAGAGACAAACATAACCGAGGAGGAAGCAGAAGAATCCATGTCCAAGTTGATGTCCGGGAAATTTAACTTAAAGGACATGTACGACTTATGGGAAAAGTTTGCCCAACCAGGCATAATTAAGAGAATGTTTAACGCTCTTCCATTGTCAAAAATGCCCGGTTCAAAGCAGCTCGAATCTGTTGATATAGATTCCGCGCAATCCAAACTTGAGAACTATAGGGTAATTCTGGATTCCATGACCTATTACGAACTGGAACACCCGGATGAGATCAACGCAAAAAGAATAGCTAGAGTTGCCCGCGGATCCGGAAAAAGTGAGGCAGATATTCGTACGTTACTTCGTGAGTTTAAGTCCATGAAGAACAACCTTAAAGCATTAAAGGGAAACAGAGGTTTTAAGAAAATGCTGAAAAATCAGATTCGAAGCGGTAATTTCGGCCTTGATCAACTGGAAAACATCGAATGAAATCAACTTATCTTCTTCTTTTGCTATTTGTTGTTTTAAGTTAAATATAGCAAGATGCCCGCATATTGGTATTTTACCTATTGTAAAAAAACACTTCTGATCTTCGTATATGACAAACAAGATATTGCAAAATACTACTAAAAGTGTTATTTTTAGAGAAAGTTTAAATATCTAGATTTGAATCCTATCGAAGTGGTCGCATGAATAAAACAGGAATAATTGCAATAATTGTTGTAATCGTTGTTGTTGTGGCGGGGTTAGGTGTTTATTTTGGTCTGTACTATCATCCCACGACAAAAAAAGTAGAAACTATTAGTATAGCTGCCCCAATATATGGTGCGTCGGCAGCCAAATGGGAAAATTTCATAAATAACTCTACAGCTGCTTGGCAAAGAGCTCATCCAGGCGTTAAGATATCTTTTGTCGGTCCCTTTGACGCGAGTAGCGAAGGGAATTATTACACAAAACTTGACCTGATGACTTCGAGTCCGTCTACTGCGCCTAGTGTAATGTTAGAGGACATGTTTTATACAGCCACTTATGCATCAGATCATGTTCTTTCACCTCTCAATAGTTATTTGAATAGTTCAGAGAGATCATTGTATTTTCCTTCGGCACTTGGTCAAATGACCATAAATAGCACTCTATATGGACTGCCCGCTCAAGTTACAGATACACTTATATATTATAACATGACGTTGTTTAAGGAAGCTGGGATAGCTTTGCCTTGGCAGCCGGCCAACTGGACTGATATTATAACCACAGCTCAAACCCTTCAATCAAAATTGGGTTCATCTATTTCTGGATTTATCCCTATGAATGTATATACTGATACTAGAGGCGACGAAGCTTCAACATTCACTGGATTTGAAGGATTACTTTATGGAACCGGTTGGGGGCTCTACAACTTTACAAGTTCAAAATGGTATGGATTTAATCCTGGATTAAACGCAACATTACACTTTTACAAAACAATTTTTGTAACAGATCATTTAGCTTCCGTTGATTTGAGCACAACTCCGTATATAACAACTGGGCAATATATGCAAGAGGGGAAACTGGGCATAGCTATTGACGGAAGTTGGATGTTTGGCTATCAATGGGCATCAGGATCTGCACATTATATATCGAACTTCTCAAAATATATTGGAGTTGCGAAAATACCGACAGAATTTGGTCAAAGTCCTAACTACAGTTCCATGGTAGGTGGGTGGGGCTGGGCCATGTATAATGGAGTATCTAATAAGTCCCTAGTTTATTCGTTCATGTCGGCATTAGACAACACCACCAATCAAATTGCCATAAACCTTCCTGGTGGAGCGCTTGCAGGAGGACTTCCAACAACAACTAATGCGGTTTCTAACCCACAATTTAGCAAGTTGATGCCTGCGGATCCGTCTTTGGACACGTTCTTTACAAACATTTTGGCTTATGGAAATTATAGACCACCAGTTGCAGCGTATCCGACGGTATCGGATGCGTTACAAGCAGCAATGAGTGATGTCGTTGTCGCTGGTAAATCTGTAAGTCAAGCACTATCTACGTATGATTCCACTTTGGTAGGTGCTCTTGGGGCTTCACAGGTTCAAAGCGTATACGGTCCTACTGTAGGGCCGTCACTAACAACCTATGAACCTACCAATTCAATTCAGCATATCCTGAATTTCGAAAGTCTATCATCAACAAACTACTATAACAATATGTACCTACTTGTACCAAGAATTGGAAGGTAATGAAAGAGAGTAGTTGGGGATCTTGACAGAAGTAAGTAATAAAACGAGTATAGGTAGGGGTCATTTAGATATTTTTCCCTTTATTGCGCTTGTTCCTACTTTTGTCTATTTGAGTATATTCTTCATTTATCCTTTGATACTTTCATTTTATTATTCTTTTACGAATATTTCTTTGTACAATATTAGTGAATTTGCTTACGTTAGTATATCAAACTATGCAACTCTATTTAAAAGTTCCGTTTTTATACAATCAATAACTGTGACAATTGTATTTTTGATTTTGTCGGGGGTAGTTGGGCAAATGTTTTTGGGTTCTATACTTGCTTATGTGCTGAATGGAACAAAAAAGCTTTTTGCCACGATAATTACACTAATAATATTAATGGCTTGGGCTACACCTCAAGTTGTGGCAGGCATTACGTGGTATAGTACTGTTAGTTATATCCCTGCTGGTTTCTTAAATTTCATTATAACTCGTTTTGGAGGTACACCTATAGATTTCCTCTCGAGAAGCAGTGCTCTTTATGTGATTATATTTGCCAATATATGGTTAGGCTTGGGTTTTTCTGTTCTTCTTTTTACTTCAAGCCTTAAAAATATCAGTCCCTCCATTATAAAAGCCACAATTGTTGATGGGGCTAATCCATTCTCGCGTTTTTTTAGAATTATATTTCCTATGATGAAAGACACAATTCTTACTGACCTGATACTGATAACGTTGTGGACCTTGGGAACGTTCACTATGATCTATGTTTTGACAGACGGTGGTCCAGCTAATGTCACTGACCTGTTAACTATCTATCAATATCACACGGCATTCTCTCTTTTCAGCATAGGTCTTGCCAATGCAATCGGGGTGATAATAATACTTATGGGTGTGGTGATGTCTCTTCTGTATTTACGGTTTGTAAAGGTTCAAGGTTAGGAACATGAAAGTTACAAGTTTGGGGTCTTATATCGTTTTAACGATAATTGCGATTTTATTTATAATCCCTTTTGTTTGGGTTTTCGAAGAGGGATTTTCATCTGTTAGCAATATAGGTTTCGGTGACTTTGGCCATTTTACACTAATTGCCTATTCCGATATTTTTCATGTGTACTATTTTAGATTAGCTATAATCAATGGGTTGATTCAGTCACTAGGCGGCATGGCATTTTCTATAGCATTTTCTATATTAGCCGCGTATGTATTCTCTAGACGTAGATTCCCGGGTAGGATAGCCATTTTACTCACGATATTGTTCTTCACTGGATTCCCAGTTTTTTCTTTGTTGATACCAACTTACGTTTTTTACATAAAAACCGTGCTTTATAATACCCAGTTTGGTGTAATATTATTTCTTGGGGTTTTGAATCTTCCTATAACTGTATGGCTGTTGAAAAATTCTTTTGACCAAATCCCAAAGTCCATTGAGAAGGCGGCCATAATAGATGGAGCTTCACCTCTTCAATCCATCTTTAATGTTTTTTTACCCATGGCGTTTCCCTCCATAGCGGTTCTGATTTTATTGGATTTCATAACAAATTGGGGAAATTTTTATGTGCCATATATCCTATTGTCGTCACAACATCTCTTTCCGATTTCCGTTTATATATATAGTTATTTTGGCGCATACTCAGTTAAATACAATGAATTGGCAGCGGCTTCAGTGATATATACTATTCCCACTTTGATCCTTTATATTTTTGCGCAGAAATATCTTATTAAGGCATTCTCTATAGGTGGAGTGAAGGGGTGAGATTATGGTATCCGTAGAACTAAGTAAAATCATAAAAAAATTTTCTAATACAGTTGTGCTAGATAATTTGAATTTATTTGCGAAAGACAAGGAATTCTTTATTTTATTAGGTGCGTCTGGTTCAGGTAAATCTACAACTCTAAATATAATTTCTGGCCTTGAAAAAGCATCTTCTGGAGATATCTTGTTTGATGGAAACAACGTAAACGCTCTTGGACCCATGCAAAGAGGAGTCGCTATGGTTTTTCAAGACTATGCACTTTATCCACATATGACTGTATTTAATAATATGGCGTTTCCACTAAAAATGAGGCATTTCTCAAAGGAAAGCATCATTAAGAAGGTTAATGAGGTGGCAGACTTATTAGGTTTGAATGAGCTCTTGACCAGGTACCCGCGAGAATTGTCTGGAGGGCAGGCTCAGAGAGTGGCCCTGGGCAGGGCTCTTGTAAGAGATCCGTCCATTTTTCTTTTAGACGAACCGCTTTCAAACCTAGACGCAAAGATCAGAAGCCAAATAAGGATAGAACTTAAGTTGATACAGCAAAATCTTGGAAAAACATTCATATATGTCACTCACGACCAGCAAGAAGCAATGTCGCTAGGCGATCATATTGCTATACTTCATAACGGTAAACTTGAGCAAACCGGAAGCCCGATGGAAATATACAAGAAACCAACAAATGAATACGTGGCCGCTTTTCTTGGTGAGCCTGTTATTAATTTCTTCGATCTTGAAAAAAGGAGTGACAAGTACTACAGTGAGGATTTAATAATAAGCAATCACTCAAATGAATTAAAAGAAATAACCGTTGGCATACGACCTGAAAGTTTCGCAATGGATAAGCATAGGGATGGCGATATAGCTATAAAAATAACACCGAAGGCTATCGAAGCACTTGGGGCATACACATTGATTGTCGCGAATACAAATAGCGGCAAGGAAATTCGCATAAGAACCGATACTCCCAAAAAAGTAGAATTATCCAAGGAAATGGTTGTCTACGTGCCTTTTTCTGAAATTTATATTTTTGACAATAACGGGTCTAGAATTGATAATCTATGACAAAATTTAAAAATAGGAAAATAAGAATTATTATTATTTTGCTGGTGTCTACGGTTTTAGTATTATCCATCGTTATCCCCACTATTGTAGATATACCGCAAAGCCAGAAGTCATCCAACGTACTTTATGATATTACGGGTGTGTCGCTTGGATATGTGAATGTATCCAATTCTGCTACGATTTGGAATATTACTGTCAGTAAGGTTTACTCTTCAAATCCTTTCAGTATTTCTTTTAATTTTCCCACTAACGTTTCATTAAAATTTATCTACATTACCACTCCACATTTTCGTGTAAATCAGTTTTTTTTTAAGTACAATAATTATTATTTTAATGGCTCAGGTCAAGGTAATTTTGTTGGTTCAACAGTCTCTTCTTGTGCTAGTTTAAATATTATTGTGTATAGTAATATTTTATTATTTTCTGGTGTGTTATCGATCCATCTAGTTGGAAACATTCCACCGACTGTAATCTATTAACGATTTTATTTTGATAGTCTCGGCGAAAGACAAGCCTAATCCTTTACTCGCAAGAATAAGGTCTTAATTTCAAATTTATTATAATCTATATCGCCATTCAGCTTTTCAGAATACGTATCTTCAGTAATGTCTGTTTTATAAATGTCTGATATAGTGGCGAAATTAAATTTGAGTTTAGCCGGTTTGTTAAACGCATAGGATCTCACAATAAGGCCATCATTTGACTTTGCAGGTTTAATTGCTTCTATTTCTACGCCGGTCTCCTCTACCGGAAATAATTTTTCCTTAGAAGAACGCCCTTTTTTGTTCTTAGACTGATAGATGATTGGTGGATGGAATATGAAATTACATTGCTTGAAAACCTCTTTATAGTCCTTATCCAACAGGATATAGAATGTGTTAACGACTCCCTCAATATCAGAAAATGGGTTTGGATACAACGGGATCTTCGCTAAGGTTATTCCTAGCTCTCCGTTGACGAAGCTATATCCATGTAAGTCTCTGGACACCAAGGAAAAACCATTGCTAGCATCTGACCAGTTTACAAAACGAAGTGCGGGGAATTCGAATTTCGGATTATTTAATGCTCCTTCAAAATCTCGTTCAATAACCCCAAATGGTATTTCACAGATTAAGCGTTTTGTCATAACGCTAGAATTAAAGAACGTTTTAACCAGTTTTTCCCTGTTCGAAAGCTTAATGTTGTTCTCTACTTCCACAACTTTATTTAAGGAATTTAGTATAAATTTTTGTATTATTGTAGAACCGTCTTCGTAAGTAACGTTAGATTTCAAGATCAAAAATGAGCCTTCATCCTCGTACATAATATTGCACTTTCCTTTGTTTAGAATTCGCCTCTTTTCCAGGGTATCATAATCTATATTCCAGGCATCAAATTTAGCTGGTAAGTCTTCCATAATCTCTGTAGCAGCGTTATGAATTATATTTTTACCATCATTATCAATTTTAAAGGACCCATCTAGATTAAGCCAAAAATCATAAATCTTCGTAGTCACGTGAATATATCTATCTGTCTGTTCAACTTTGAATGGGACATCATTAATACATGGGTTCACAATTTCGGTCAGCTCTCTCTCTACAGTTACGCAGAAAGGCTCTGCTTGAATATATCCATATGAATCTGTACGTTTTGCCTCAAGATTTATAGCGTTTTTTGAGAGATCAAGAAATGTATTAAGTTGGTACTGACTCTGATTTAAGACCACATAACCCGCTGATAAGTTGTATTTTTCACAAATATCGGTCATTTTCTCCTCTATATACTTCAAAGTTTCTGCAATAGCATTGTCCAGATCAGCAAAAGCCTCTAAGTATGCAAAGTAGTTAGCCGATCCGGGAATAACGTCATGAAATTCCGCTGTGAGCAAAGTTTCCCATTCTTTCCTTAGCGCATTCGGTTCGCATTTAGATCCTTTCAAAACACCTACGGACGAAACAAAATCAGCAGAAATAAGTAGATCTTCTAACTGAGAAACTTTCTTCTTGATCTTATTGTTTGTTGTATAAGTTCCTCTGTGATTCTCGACATAAAGCTCACCAGCAACTTTTTCAGAACTTTCAGAAGCGTGTTTCACGTCTTTCAAGAAATCGCCCTCTGAGAACAGCTGATGTGTTCCCTTTACTAAGTTTGGTAGAAACTGCATGAGTTCAATCATCTCAACATTTGGACCTCCTCCACCATCGCCATACCCATAAGGATACACATACGGTTTTCCCATTTTTTTAAGACCTGATATTTCTCTAGCTATTTGGTCATATTCCATATTTCCATTATATGTTTCATTCACCAATATGCTTGGAATATATGTACCATCTATACCCGTCCACACGAAAAAATTATAAGGAAAATATGTGGTATCATTCCATCTTAACTTGTGAGTAATAAAAACTTCTATATGACTTTCAGCCATAATTTGGGGTAGTTGAGCACTAAAGCCAAATGTGTCTGGTAACCATCCTATTCTTGAATATCTGCCAAACTTTTCCCTGAAATAATCCTGTCCAAATAGGAACTGCCTTGCAAGTGATTCACCTAAAACCAAATTTGTGTCCGATTCAACCCACATTCCACCAACGGGCAACCACATTCCATTTGCCACAGCATGTTTTATTTCATCGAATAACACTTTATTTTGATCTTCTATCCACTTATAATATAAAGCTGAGCTTTGGGCATAGACAAAAGAATATCCCTCTCTGTACAACTTAAGAGTATTCAAGAAAGAGCGTTTAACTTTCTTTCTAGTTTCGCTGTACGGCCACAGCCAAGCCGCATCAATGTGGCAATGACCCATAAGATATATGTCCCCATCCATAGATTGTATCACTTGATCTGAAACTTTCTCAAGAGATTCTAACTTATAAGTTCCAAATTTTAAGTCTGCCAAAGAAGCATCACTTATTGGAATCGAATAGAAATCAACAAGTTGCTCGTAATCGCCATAGGTGTTATGACCCATTATACTCGCTGCTGCTATCTGCAATATATTTGGTGTCTCATGCACAGAATAAAGGCTGTCTAGTATCTTCTCAAGTGCTATTTCATCGTTGCGGTAAATATAATACTTTACGACATTTTTCAAATATAAAGCATAAGAAAACTTTTTCCAGTTTATTTTTGAAATTATCACTCTACTTACAGTGAAATTCCACATACTACTTCCAAAGAATGAAGTGGAACTTGCATTGATCTCTATATTTTCTACTTTATTCCTTAAGAATATGAACTTATGCCCAGGATCTATAGTTTGATCCTCAATGTCATCTGTTGATACTACCCCAATGCCAGTCATATCGATAAACAAAAGGTATCTTTCATCACTATCTAATTGGGGAAAGAATACGTTGATCTTTATGTTTATGTTATCTCTTGGATCAACTCTCATTGTAAAGGGTAATTTGATCTTTCGATCATTAATGTTGATATAGTCTATTATTTTTATGAAAGTATAACTCATTGAAATAATATCACTCAATTTTCTTAGAATTTTTGTCTGCAATTCATCCTGCATAGGTGTGATATTGATTTTAGCACTATAAGCATTCTTATATCCTTACGCCTTCTTCAACAGACAATTTCTAACAACATATTAATTTTCACTCTTGATTGATCTTTCAAGGAAATTACAGCGAATTCATGGTCGATGCAGTCGGAAATGGTTACTTTATCTCTTAATTTCCCATTCTTTTCATCCATTCTTCATTGAATTTCCATAGCTCACGCTATCATCCCATTCTTTTTCATCCTTATCATGCACATGAGGTTGTGTCCAAGACACATGAACATGTTCTTGACCCTTACCCTTGGGATAGTGGTAACGAAGACATGACCACCATGGAATATTGTCTTGATGACAGAATATGGCCTTTCACCCTGATGTGCTCCCTTTATTATTTGTACAGTTATAAGAGAGATAATATACTACGATATAGATATAAGGGGGAGTCCAGAGGGGGTTTTTTGAAACTCCTGC
>JAJSLM010000011.1 GCA_026127925.1 Thermoplasmatales archaeon | reverse complement strand
AGAATGTGCACCTTTGTCCAGTTCATAAGACATAGTTACCATTATACTCCATATACTATAAGCTTTTCGCTCGCTTTCATCCCCTATCTTGCGAAGGGGAAATTCCCGCTCGAATATGTTAAACTCGCGCTGATGGTAACTGGAATTTACTCTCATCGTTTACTTTACGGAAGATATATCACTCCGATCTCCCGGATATAGTCAACTATTGACAGATCGTCAAGATTTGTTGTGTCCTGATAATCCATGCCCATGAAAGCCCTCTTGACAAGCCGTCTCATTATTTTGCCATTTTTTGTTTTCGGGAGGGCAGGAAGCCATATTACGAAACGTGGTAAGAAAGATTTACCCATATCGTTCTCTATTTTCTTTGATATGGCTGAGATAACGCCGTCGTCATTCGTGCCCGTGAAAAAGACACATATCGCTTCTCCTTTTACTTCATCGGGTATACTTATGACTGCAGCCTCGGTAACCCCGTTCACCGTCATGACTATGTCCTCGAGCTCATTTGGCCCAACCCTTTTTCCCGCCACTTTTATGACATCATCTGAACGGCCGTAAAGATAGAAGTAACCATCCCGATCCATGTAAGCCCAGTCTCCCTGAACCCAAACATTCTTGAACATTGACCAGTATGTCTCTATGTACTTCTCATCCTGATGCCATATCCCCCTTGTCATTGATGGGCAATGTGCTTTCGAAACGAGATTTCCGACCGTATCATACACATCCTTGCCGTTTTCATCATAAACCGAAACGTTCATACCGAGACCGCGGTACAGACATTTTGGCTTCAAGGAAATTGCGGGTGTAGAAGCCAGGAAACAGCCAATTATATCCGTTCCTCCAGAAATGTTTGCAATCGGAACTTCTCCACCGCCCAGTTCATTGAATAGATACATCCATGATTCTTCGTCCCAAGGCTCGCCAGTTGAACCAAAAACGCGTACATTTGGTAATCTTCCTGATGTCTTCTTGGCGCGAAGAGCCCTAACAAGAGTGGGGCTGAGTCCGAGAAGGGTCACGTTGTTATTCTTGAGAAGATTCCATAAGCGATGGCTGTCAGGATAGTCCACTGCACCGTCATATTCAAAAATGGAACCCCCATTGACATTTGCTCCTATGATAGACCATGGGCCCATCATCCACCCCAGATCGGATACCCAGAAGAGAGAATCGTTCGGGCCAATGTCCATGTAGTACTTTACTTCCTTCGCTACGTTTACCAGAGTTCCTCCATGAACGTGCACCGTTCCTTTTGGTTTTCCCGTAGTTCCCGAAGTATAAAGCATGATGGCGGGATCTTCACTGTCGGTAGCAACGCTACTAAGGTAATTCCCGTCGCTTATTAACCTATGAAAATCCAAACTGCCATTTAATTTTCCATTCGAAAGGATCAACTCTACATCGGATAATTCTTCCAGCAGGCTCTTTGTGCTGATCTGCTTTCCTTTGCGGTTGTACCTCTCTTGTGAAAAAAGGAATTTTGCCCCCGCATCCTTCATTCTTGACTGTACAGCTTCTATTCCGTAACCGGAGAATACTGGAACAGCGACAGCACCAAGGCGAAGGATAGAGTAAAAGGAGATCACGCCGTCGGAATTGGAGGGCATGTATATGCCTACTCTATCCCCTTTCTTTACCCCCAAATCTCTTAAGCTCCCCGCCAGTTTTCCGGTAACAAGATCGAGTTCCTGAAACGATATGTATCTCTTCTCGCCCTCCTCAGATTCAAACTTTATTGCTGTGGTATCACTTTCCTTAAACTTTTCAACACAATTGTAGGCTATGTTGACTTTACCGCCAACAAACCACTTCGTGTAAGGAATCCCTTTGGAATCGTCCTTGAGTTTTGTAAAAGGCGATTTAAAACTTATTCCTACGTCGTCTATTACAGCTCTCCAGAACCATTCAGGATCATCATCAGCGCGATCATAAAGAGTCCTAAGATCGCTTATACCGTTCTTCCTTGCAAATGCCATTATCTTGGTATTTTGCGGGTCCCTAGGCGTATATACAAAATTAGAGTGTATTTCCATTGTTACCATTTCCTTCTTTTAACCTATGTTTAATGACGAGAGACATTTCGATTTTATTAATCTCGCTGAGATTGCGCTCACTTATAGCTATTTTTCTTTTGATGCCATTATTCGAACGTCATGAATAAGGCGTTGTATGTTAAATTTTTTTCCAACTGCTCAAGATCGCTTCGTAGTTCGTTCCAACCACTTACCTGTTAAGACACTCCGACGGTAAGTATTTTACAGGATCACGGATTATAGTAAGAATTGAACGGCAGCATTTATGAAAGAGAGTTAGCGTCCATCCTCGCTGGTCGGGAAGATCAGATAAAAAGATTTTCCAAGAAGTTAGATGAAGCGGGAAAGCAAATCATAAGTTCACTGATCTCAAAGCCGTTTTATGTCACTCGCTCGGCCGGGTCTCTTGGGGCAGACTTAATAGCCTTAAGATCGGATTTCTCTTTTGTAATTGAAGTGAAATCCTCTATCTCCGATACACTGATGTTTACAGAAGCATCCGGTCAACGCCAAGAACAAGCGGAGAGACTCATGGCCAATTGTGCTAGGGCAGGGCTTTTCGTTATTTACGCCTTCAGGATAAAAAATGCATCTGGAGACCCCTGGAGAATATTTTCCACACCTTCCCAGCCGGTGGGCAGGGTGAGACGGCTCTATGACAGGATTCCAAAAATAGGTATCACCAGAAATGGAAACTTTTTCTTAAAGTGGCAGGACGGTATGCCCTTGATCAAAATAATAGATTATGTAAATCAGGAAGTTTAATATTTAGATAAAAAAATTATTAAATAGTTTAAATGGAAGTTTTTATGGCCTTTTCGAAAGCTTCCATTCCCATGTCTATCTGTGCTTCCGTAACGTTTAGTGCGGGTATGATTCGAATTGAGCTGGATCCCGTGGAAAGCAGGATCAGGCCGTTCTCCAGAGACTTTAGTAATACGCTGTTCCTGAACTTGGCATCTGGTTCTTTCGTTTTCCTATCCTTTACGAAATCTACACCAACCATCAATCCGAGACCTCTGACGTCGCCAATGCTCGTATACTTGTCCATGAGCTCTCTCAGTCTCATTCTGAGGTATTCTCCCTGAACAGTAGCATTCTTTAAGAGATTATTCTCCTGGATATACTTTATTGTCGCAATTGAAGCAACGCTTGCGATCGGATTCCCTCCAAACGTATTAGAGTGCAATCCAGACTCCGGGAAATCCAATTTGTCCTTTACAACAACGGCACCCATGGGTATACCTGATGCTATTGACTTTGCCAGGGAAATTACCTCCGGCTCAACGCCGAAATGCTCTGACGCAAAGAACTTCCCGGTTCGCCCAAATCCTGTCTGAACCTCATCCATTATTACCACAGCGTTGTTTTCATCTGCAAGTTTCCTTAGTTTTTTATGGAAATTTTTTGGAGGAACTATGTATCCTCCCTCACCCTGGATCGGTTCCACGAGAAATCCCGCAAGATTGGCAGGTGGAATGAATGTCTTGATCATGAACTTTTCAATGAAGTCCATAACGCGATCCTCTAGTTCGTCAGGCTCTTCATAACCGTCTATGCCAAACGGGTTCCTGTATGGATCAGGATATGGTGCATGAAACACACCCGGAAGTGCCGGGAAGAACCCTTTCTGTTGTATTGCCTTTGACGAAGTGAAAGAGAGAGAACCTGTGGTCCTTCCATGAAAACCGCCGATAAAACCGATGAATTCCTGTTTCTTCGTATACGTCTTTACAAACTTGATTGCTGCCTCATTTGACTCTGTGCCGCTGTTAGTGAAGAAAACCTTTTTCTGGAATTTTCCAGGAGTCACTGAGCTGATTGCCTTGGCCGCTTCAACCTGCTGAGGATAATAGAAGTCTGTTCCTGCAAAGTGCCAGAACTTGTGCAGTTGTTCCTCCACGCTCTTTAAAACTTCTGGATTTACATGCCCGACGTTTGTGACGCTGATCCCCATGGCAAAATCCAGGTACACATTCCCGTCAACATCTTTTACAAAGGAACCACTTGCCGTGTCACATACGATGGGTAATGACTTTGTTGTGGTTGCAAGAAACTTCTTGTCGTCCTCAATAACCTGCTTTGCCTTCGGACCGGGCGGCGTAACCTTCATATCGATTTTTTCCAGTTTTTCATAATTTGTATTTTCCATCATAATCTACTTATATCAACTAATAATATATATTTTTCTAAATGCAAAACGTATTAGTAATACGAATCTCGTAAAACGATATCTCTAAGTTTATTATTTTGAACATGTTACCGTTACGTGGAAGTTTCCAAGAAGCTTGCAAAAATCAGGACATTCTATAGAGATGAGCTTACAGATATGGAATTTTACAGGAAACTCTCGGAACGCGTTTCCGATGATCGTTTAAGCAAGGAACTTTCCATGCTTGCTTCCGTTGAAGAGAAGCATTCAAAATTCTGGAAAGATTTCCTCGAGCGGAATGGAATTTCAACGGCCCACATAAGGTCTAGAAAACTCAAAATCCGCATGCTTCTGATGTTTCACATTGTTCTCGGCACTGGAATTACCGTCAAATTGATGGAGCATGGTGAAGTTGAAACCGTGGCAAAATACAGATCCTTTGCTGACGTCTCCCAGGACAACAAAAATTTCAAAACTGACATAGAGGGGATAATCGATGACGAAATTGAGCACGAGGATATCTTTAGTTATTCACTAGAAGAAAACGAGAAGCTCGTTTCGAGGAACAGAGACATTGTCTATGGGATGAGCGATGGGCTCGTGGAAGTTCTAGCGGCGCTTGCAGGGTTAACTGCACTAATAACGGACCATTATTACATTGCCCTTGGCGGGCTCGTAGTTGCAATCAGTGGAGCCATCAGCATGAGTGTGGGTGCCTATCTTTCTGCTGACACGGAATCAAAGTACAGAATTTCAATGGTCAAACGCCGCGCAATCCTAAAGAACCAATCCGATGATTTACAGAAAATTAAATCCATTAATAAAGGTTCTACAACGTCTGCAAGAAATGTAGGTGTTTTCTATATAATAGGTGCCGCGATACCGATAATACCTTATATTTTCCTGCTACCTTATTATGCTCTCATTGTTTCCGCTTCTCTGGTCTTTTTTGTCCAAGGTTTTTCTAACGCGATCGTAGCCCTAACCATGAACATGACCGTTTTTAGGGAAGCTATGAAAGCTGCGTTACTTGCTCTGCTGGCAGCTGCTGCATCGTTCACTGTAGCCTATATGTTTCACATCTTCCTCCATATTTCGATCCTTTGATCCAGTTCGGAAGTACAATGAATATGATAAGAAAAACAAACCGTACGCAATTTGAAGTACACTGTAAACAACTTGCGCAAAGGACGGTTTTCGACCATTAAGGTTATAAGGACTCTTTAAATTTACCTCAACTCGTGATAGTAAATGACTGATGCTTTGAAAGTTCCGCCAGATATGCTAATCGAAAGCATAACAGAGATATTCAAGAAAGATGAAAGGATTAAAGTCCCGGATTGGACAAGATACCTGAAGGCAGGTATGCATAAAGAAAAGAAGTGGGATACACCTGATTGGTTTTATAGAAGAATGGCTTCTACACTTCGTAAAATATCTGTCTACGGCCCCATAGGAATCTCAAGGCTCAGCAGTGAGTATGGAGGCCGGGTGGACGCTGGATCGAAACGATATCACCCTGGAAATGGAAGCAGATTCATAATCAGGCATACAATAAAAACGCTGGAAGAACTCGGATACGTTAAGACAGAAAAACGCGGCAGGAGCTTAACGCCTCAAGGGACTTCACTCCTTGAAAAAACTTCAAAAGAACTGATGAAATCCATTTCCGAAAAAACACCTGCCCTTCAAAAATATCTATGAGTGAGGTAAAATGGACGATGAAGATGAACTTGAACAGATAAGAAGAAGAAAACTTCTTGAAATGCAGCGCGGGGTTCAAGATCAGCAGGAGCTGGAAGAACAAAAAAGGGAACAGGAAACAGAAAGGGCGAAAAGACAACAAATACTTAGACAAATATTGACTCCTGAGGCGAGAGAAAGACTTGCCAACGTAAGACTGGTCAAGCCTGAAATGGCAGAAAATGTGGAAAATCAATTAATACAATTGGCAGGGATGGGAAGGATCAGAAATCCTTTGACCGATGAAGATATAAGAGGCATACTTTCAAAATTAACCGGAACACAAAGAGAAACAAAAATAGAAAGGAGATAAGGATGAGTAGGAATAAAGAAACTGGCAGAAAGAACAGACTTATGAACAGGATAAAGGCGAATAGGAGAGTCCCTGGATGGGTAATGATGAAAACCGACAGGAAAGTTACAACGAATCCCAAGCGTAGGAGCTGGAGAAGATCAAATCTCAAACTATAAGTGAGTTAATATGGTAGAAACTGAAGTACAAAATGAAATCATACTCAATGTACCGCTTCGTAAAGCTAAGCTCTCATCGAGAAGTAGAAGAGCTGATTCTGCGGTTAATGTTCTGAAGACTTTTGTCTCAAAAAACACGAAAACCGAAATGTCCAAGATCTGGATTGACACAACGGTGAACAACAGGATATGGGAAAGGGGAAAGACCAAAATACCGTCAAAACTAACCGTCAAAGTTGTTAAGCTCCAGGATGGTACAGCAGAAGTTCTGCTTCCGTAAAATTATGATTAAGAAGATCTCAATTCTCCTGAGCGATTTTATAGGAGTATATGCAAGAGTATGGGAGGATATCGCTTTTCTTCCTATCGGCATTGAGCAGAAGGAAGAAACGGAGATTTCTGCTGGACTAGGAGTGAAAACTTTCAAGGTCCAGATTGACAGTTCAAATCTCGTTGGGACGCTTCTTTCTATGAATTCCAGAGGCGTTATCATAGGTTTCACTGGAACCGATTTTCAACTGCCAGAAGGTGTCGAAAGAGAGATCACTTTTCTAAAAGATAAACTAAATGCCGTTGGGAACAACATAATTACCAATGACAAGGTTGCAATGGTTCATAAGGGATACACAGCCAGTTCGGTAAAAAAGATAGCTGACGCACTGGACGTCGAAGTGATAAAGGGAACCATAGGAGGAATAAAGACTGTTGGGAGTGCTGCTGTACTCACACCAAAGGGTATGCTGGTAACCTCCGAAGCAAATGAGGAGGAAATCTTAGAACTAAGGAGCATATTTAAGGTCCCCGTGGAACCTGGCACTGCGAATTTTGGGAATCCTTATGTTGGGTCGTCTATCATAGCTAACAGCAAGGGCGTGTTTATAGGAAGGGAAACCACACCAATTGAAATTGGAAGGATTGACGACGTTCTATCTTGATCTTAAGTCAGATATTTTTAAAATCGGAATAAGTTCAACCCCACTGGCATGAAGTAGTTCTTTTCCACCCTCTTCTCGGTCGACAACACAATAAACACGCGACACCAAAGCACCGTTCTCCCTGAGATATTTTACACATTCCAGTGAGGAGTTCCCGGTTGTTACGACATCTTCAATCACGTCAATGTGCTCACCTTTGTTTATTATCCCTATATTCAGCCTCCCGGTTCCATGCTTAATTTCTTTACGTTTTATAACATAAGGGAGGTTAAGAGCATATGACACGCCAACCAGAATGGGAACGGCTCCGAGTTCAACGCCAGCGACTTTCTTCTCCACGATCTTATCCTTGAGAATTTCAACAATGAGGCGTAAAATTATTGGTTCCGTGCACGCATCCTTTATGTCGACATAATAATCAGAATGCCTTCCCGATGTTAGAATAAAGTCCCCGAATTTAACGGCCTTTTCTCGCAGAAGTAATGATGCAAGTTCTTTACTTTTGTTATCCAAATTCTCTTTACGGCGATAATTCAAATGCTATTAATTTTTCCTTCAATCCTCGTCCCAGAAATCGAGCCTTTAGTACAGACTTACCGGTGTAATTTTGACCTAAATTTCAATTTAGAAAATGTCAAAAATATAATGTCTTTGTTACGTAAAGCAACATATTGCGATATTTGTCAGACAAATGACGTCTTTTGACAGAAATCCTAATTTACCGCATATTATTAATCTCAGCGACAAAAGGTATATATACTGTTTTGTTAATATTGACAGACACATGGAGGACATGGTGAAATTATGGGAGATATTGTAGACTTGCTCTATAAATCGGCATTCGGAAATACAGAAAATGCGAGTGAAAAGGCGTCTGTTCAACAGACCGAAGAGATCTTACCTGAGGATCAGGAAATAGCCGAAGTGGCTATGAAACTCGGTGTGAGGATCAAGATAATAGGATGCGGAGGTGGTGGGACCAATACGATAAACAGGCTCAGCTCTGAAGGAATTGTGGGTGCCTCGCTTATAGCCGTCAACACTGATGTTGCTCACCTTGCCACAATAAAAGCTCGGCACAAAGTCCTGATCGGAAAAAAGACCACGAGGGGACTTGGTTGCGGTGCAGTTCCGCAGATTGGAGAAGAGTCCGTAATGGAAGATCTCCCAACAATTCAAAAACTAGTTCAGAGAGCAGACATAACGTTTGTTACCTGCGGCCTCGGGGGTGGAACTGGGACTGGTTCTGCACCAATCGTCGCGAAAAGTGCGAGAGACGCCGGATCGTTGGTAATATCTATCGTTACATTGCCATTTACTGCTGAGGGCCGCGTGAGAATGGAAAATGCTGTCAATGGTCTTGAAAGGATCTCAAATTACTCAGACACTGTTGTTGTTATACCAAATGACAGGCTACTAAAACTTGTTCCAACTAAACCAATACAGGAAGCATTCCACTTTGCAGATTCCGTACTTGCAGAGACTATGAAAGGGATAACTGAACTGATCACCAAGACTGGCATAGTAAATCTTGACTATGCAGATATAAAAACCATCATGAAAGACGGCGGCGTTGCAATGGTTGGAGTAGGTATGTCACAGGGAGGGCAAAACAGGGTTCTCAATGCGCTGAACGAAGCAATAGCGTCTCCACTAGTTGAAGCCGATATATCCCAAGCCAAAAACTGCCTTATCAGAGTAGTTGGGGGGCCGAATATGTCCATAGGAGAGGCACATTCTGCAATGGCAGAAATCAAAAATAAAATAGACAAAGACGCGAGAATAATTTGGGGAGCCTCTGCCGAACCTGAGATGGGGGACGCGATAAAAGTTCTTCTGCTCTTGACCGGTGTGAAGTCACCTTACATGATATCTGGCGGAAGGGAAGTTGGAGCGATAAAGAAGATCATAGGAGTAGGAAATGACGAAAGTTCCGTGGAATTCGTCAAATAAATATCTCCAATAATGTCCTCCAAACTTAATTTTTTTATCTTTTAATGATAACTCTGTTAGAAATTTCTAAAACAGAATAATTATCGATATACCTCTGTTCTTTAACTTATTTCATACGACTAGAAAAGTATTATAAAAGGCGCGACATCAAGTCATATATGGATTCCAGGCTTATAGTTGCACTTGATCTGGCGGACAGTAAACAAGTATTGCAAATCGCAAAGAAAATCTCAGAGGATATATTTGCTGTAAAGTTACAATGGATAACCGTAATGGATAAGGGCATTTCTATCGTAACAGAACTTTCCAAAATAACTAATGTTTTATGCGACTTCAAGGTTGCAGATATCCCGTATACGAATTCAAATATAGCCAACAGAGTCGAGAACGCTGGTGCATGGGGTATAATAAGCCATTCCTTCCTTGGCAGAGATTCACTTTCAGCGGTAGTTGAAGCCGCTGGAAATATGAAGGTTTTCTCAGTGGTCGCAATGAGCCATCCTGGATATTCTGAGTTCATGAAGGAACACGTTCATGACCTTGTCAAAACCTCGATCGATTGTGGAGTTTATGGGATGATCGCACCCGGAAACAATTATAAGATGCTAAGGGAAATCAGGGATCTTGCTCCAGAGGTAAAAATAGCAGCGCCAGGGGTTGGAGCCCAGGGTGGATCGGCGGCGGAGGCGATGGAGGCTGGAGCAGATTACATCATTGTTGGAAGGGGGGTATACGGGTCATCGGATCCTGTTGCTTCTACAAAAGCCATTAACCAGGAAATCTGGAATGCCTTAGGAATTGCCTAAGCATCGAGCCCAGATCTTTGAGGCTTAAACATGTTTCGATTCCTTTGTTTCGGGTCATTCAATCTTCATGAATATATTCAAGAATCTCTGTGAGGTCTGCGTTTTGCATGAAGTGTTTTGTGAACATTTTTATGTTTTCCTCAACAAGACCCATGAAATCAAAATTCTGCTTCATGCCTAGAATGTATGATAAGACAACAGGATGCTCAAGTGCTCCATGGATATTTGTCCCGATGATATTCCCGTTAATGCTGATAGAACCCTCGCCTTGTCCCTCGATTAAAAAGGCTGGGGTTTCCTTGGTTGCAACCTGACCGTAATGTATCTCGTAGCCATTCATCTTCTTTTCACTCTTGAAGAATTCATTCTGAGGCCGGTAACTGACATTCCTGACGCTCTTTTTTTCGACGTATATAGTTTTGCAGTTTAGAAGACCCAATCCCCTGATACTTGCATTCTTCAATTCCACACCACCTTTATCAATGATTTCGTTACCAAGCATCTGGTACCCACCACAGATTCCGAGTATTTTTTTGCCCTCGGAACCGGCATCAATTATCTGCTGATCTATGCCTGTTTCCCTCATAAACCTAAGATCGGCTTCAACATTTTTTGATCCGGGCAAAATGATGGCATCACACACCTTTAGATCATTCACGTTCCTTTGGTCAATTATGTTGATTCCAACACCAGAAATATAAAACGGATCAACATCGCTGTAGTTTTCCATGTGTGGATACTTTACTACGCACACTTTTGTCCCGTGTAACTTCGTCTTTGCATAGTCAAGCGAATCCTCTCCGGGCAACGTGAAATCCATATACGGAATCACAGCTATCAATTTTTTCCCCGTCAGGTCCTCAATTTTCCTGATCCCGTCCTTAAGCAGAGACTTGTCTCCACGCATCTTGTTTATAACTATCCATCTTAGCAATTCTGGTCTCTGCATAAGTTTGACTACACCATAAATAGAAGAAAAAGCGCCCCCCCTTTCGATGTCGGATACCAAGATCATTGGCGTGTTATAGATACTAGATACGAAGTCGTTAGCAAGGTCTCTCTCGTAGAGATTTATTTCAGCTGCAGATCCTGCGCCTTCAGCGATAACAACGTCACTCAATTCCAGGAGCTTATCCAAGCTCTGGCGTATAATAGATTTTCCTTGTTCCCTAAGAAATTTTCCGTACTCGGCGTAAGACAACTTACCAAGAGACTTCCCCATGCTAATGATCTGTGATTTCATGCCTCCTTCTGGCTTGATGAGTATAGGATTAATTTCTGGGATAGGCTTGACACGTGAGGCAATAGCCTGTAGCCACTGCGACCGAGATATTTCAAACTCGCCCTGAACGGATATTGAGTTCAGCGACATGTTAACAGATTTGAATGGATATACCCTTATGCCAAGATCGGACAACGCCCTGCAAAGTGCCATTGTTATAGTGCTTTTTCCGGAATCCGATGAAGTCCCGATAACCTGAATAATTTTACGTCCTTTCAACTCCCTTTCGCATTATTACTTTACAAATAATTCTTTTGATTTACTACCGTGCGACACTTATTTCTGTTTCCCTGCTTAGGCATCATTTGATATAAATTAGAACCCTCTCGTTCATCTGGCTATAAATGTCAGAAACACTGATAGTCTGAGTGTAAAATATACAATTTGAGCCAATTTTTCCAACGAAATAATCGCAGCAACCGTAAATTGAAGATTTTACCAGACGTTTTAGAAATTTGACAAAACGAAGATTTTATTGCGAAAGGTATTTATTTGATTCGGCTATGCAGATTTTACTTCTGTGACGGATTAAAATGACAGAACTTCTTGAAGAATTTGATCAAAAACATGCTGCAATTAGGGAACAAGTTGAAGAGCATATTAAAATGAGAGATGAGGCTGCAGCTGAGAGCCATAAGTTTGCCGAGCAGAGAGATATTCTTAATGATAAAGTCCACGAAATGCGAGAAGAGGCAAAGAAGAAAATTGCCGAGAAGAATAATTTAATTGAGCAAGTACAAAAACTAAGAACTGAGAAGGAAGATTTATACAAGATTCTTTCGGACTTGAAACGAGAATATGCTAAGCTCAGGGATGAGATAGACGTTAAGGGTATCGATCGGCAGACATTGAGATTTAAGGAAAAGGAATTGAAGAGGCTTGAAACAAAGCAGCAAACGACCTTGCTAGAAAAGAAAGAGGAACAAAAGGTAGTCTCTGAAATTAGAAAACTCAACAACGAGATAATAAAACTCAAGGAAATGAGAGAGAAAGAGCTGAGCTCAAACAAGTCGACAAAAGAATTAATAGATAAGATTTCTGAAACGAGAAAGTTGGCAGAAGCGAAGAAAAAAGAGATTGACAATATTTCTACAGCAATTACGGCACTTAGCGAGGAAATCAATGAACAGCTCACGAACATTGATGAGACAAGGAAACAGGCTGATGAGCTTCACGAACAATTTATTAAATTCAGTCAAGAGTCAACGAAAGAACATGAAGAATTCATTAAGGCAAAGAATGACCTAAGGGACCTGGAGAAAGTTATTTCTACACTAAGGACGAAGGCTAAGGCTACAAAAAAGAAAGAAAAAGAAGGGGAACTGCAAAAGAAGGCTTCTACCCTGTTTGACCGTTTTAAGAATGGCGAACAGTTAACCACTGAAGACCTTCTCGTTTTACAAAAGGCGGGTTTCCTCTAAACGTATGATTAAAGGCCGCTTCCTAATAATAAATTTGTCACTTTGGCTGTTGTCCATAGGCACAATTTTGTTTTCTGGATTCGGGTTATTTAGGCTCTACATGATGAATCCGGCCATAGCGAGGTATTTTATGGGGATCATCGGCGTAGCCTTGATAGTTTTCGGTATTTTTTTCGTACTTTCATTATACCTTTCTAGCCGTTTCACGACCCCGATGGAGCACCAGCAACCACAGAGCGAAAACAGTATTCCTGAAACGAGATTCAAGACTGTGATATTATTAGGTTTTTTCCCCATTGTTTTGGGCTTTGGCAAGAGGATCATGCTGATTTTCCTGATCTCTGGTCTCTTAATTTTGTTCTTGATGTTAATCCTCTGGCGTTTCTGGTGATAAAGCAAGGTTATAAACTCTCGAGTTTTCTTGCAGGTTCATCCTCGGTGCAAGCACACTGTCATGAATTTCACACATCTTACCTAACGAAGTGCCGTTCATCACCACTGAATTTATAACCTTGGATGAGCCCATGACTTTTACGCCGTCCATTAAGATTGAGTTTTCTATAATTACGTCATCTCCAACCTCTACCCCATCATATATAGCTGATCCGGAAACCCTGCAATTATTTCCCAGAGTGACGCCGTAACCGATATAAGAAGGCCCAACAATTGAGGAGGCACTGAGTTTCCCATATATCGTGTTCATTATCAAATGACCAGATAGATTGGGATTGTTAAATTCCAGACCGTACTTTTCTGTCATTAACTGATTTGCCCTTATCATGTCATTCGGTCTTCCGGTATCCAACCATGTTCCTTCCCCTCTATAACCGTAAATATCGACCCCGCTGCTAAGTAGCTTAGGGAATAAATCCTTAGCGAAATCATATGGTACTCCACGAGGAACGAGATCCATTATCTCCGGTTCAATTATGTATAGGCCTGCATTAACAAGATTGGAGAATGCTTCGCCTGCCTTTGGCTTTTCCTGGAATCTCATAATCTTGTCATCGCGCAATTCAACAATACCAAACTGGCTCGGATCCTCCACTGTTGTGAGCGCGACTGTTACCTTTGCACCATTCTTCTTGTGAAAGTCAAGCATCTTCTTTAACCGGAAATCCATCAGGATGTCCCCGCTTCCGACAAGGAATGTGTCATCCAGAAACCTTGACACCAATTTAACACTGCCCGCTGTACCTGCTGCTTCAAGTTCAACGGAGAACAAGATATTCTGATCCTGATGCTTGGCCTTCATTATGCCATTGATGAGCGAATCATACTTGTAACCGGTGGTTACAATGACGTTACGCACGTCTATATTGTAAAAAGAATCAAGAATGTAATTTATGCACGGTTTACCAGCTATAGGGACAAGTGGTTTTGGAATAGAATAAGTTATCGGTCTGAGGCGTGTCCCTTTGCCTCCAGCCATTACAACAGCTTTTATGCCCATTGATCGCTATTATAATTCTGCTTTTAACTTTTTTTGCTTTCCAGTGAACTATCAACATTGCTGATTTTTCTCTTATCAATAATTTCCAACTCCGAGAAGAACAAAATCCGTGCTGTTGCGAATCAACCACCAAAGCTTAAGATTCACTTTGGAAATTTGAATTCATGTTCTCATAACATAATTCTGATTCTCATCTCCTTCCAATTTCCTGTTATTGGATAGGACTTCATAATCAAGTGTTTGCAGAAATAATCATTATATACGAACCAATGATAAACGGTAGCGTTAAATAATCTATCGGGCTCGTAGTCTAGCGGTATGATGTCTCCCTGACACGGAGGAGGTCACCGGTTCGAATCCGGTCGAGCCCATAAATATAATGATTGAAATATAATTATATTTTTCAAAACTTACAACCTTGCTCTCGTATTGTATTTTCAAGAGAAAATCTATTGATTGGAATCCAAAACAATGTTTATTAAACCTACTATAATATGTATGCTATGGATCAAGAAATCCAGATGGACATTAAAGATGTGAGACTCACCGTTGAATTGCATCCGCAAAATTCAATCAGGGTTATTGGAGTGTTGTTGTTGTCTATTCAAGAGACATAGAAGTTGGAGATAAGAAGCAAAAGACAGGTATAATTGCTGCATTGGTAATCAATGATACCACCAGAAAAGTTGAGGCGTTCAAAGAGAACCCAACATAAGGACGCTTTTTCACATGGGATTGATCATCGATTAGATTGAAATAAAGGGCACAATCAAGAGTGTCAAAGTCTCCGCTTTGATAGATTCTGGAGCTGAAGGGAACTATATCGGTGTTGTATTGCCCAATGGAATCAGGCCAGAACAACTTGGATTTGTATCTTACGGTGAAATTCCCGTTTCAATTCCAGGGTTGTCCATCAGAGAATTGCACGGTTCCCTGACATTCGAGAATCTAAAACTGAACGGGGTTATCGTTTCTGAACCGGAATTCATAATTCTCGAAAATATAGATTTTCCAGCCATAATTGGAGTAGAAATACTTCAAATGATTGGATTGAAATTGGACTTCAGAACTGATACTATGCGGATCTGAATATCCGGTTATTCTTAAAAAAACAAGAAGAAACCAATTTTCAGTTTCGCTTTTCCAGTTCTATATAAAAGTAAGGTTTGTCGTGAATAGAAATATATTTAGGATACCTAACTATTAGGTTACCTAATATGTCAAGAAAGGGGCAGGATAAGTTATTCAACAACAGAGTTGAAAGTTTTGAGGGAGTTTGGACAGATTTTGGAACGCTGATATCAAAATTCACGAAAATTTCCAAGATAAATGCGAGAAAGGCACAACTTACATTACCGCAGGCGTGGGCATTGCAAGTGATATCTATGCGAAAAGAAATCTCCCCCAAAGAGATATCTTCCTATTCAGGGACGACCCTCCCTAGTATCACTGATCTACTAGATGGATTGATTGCATTAAATTATATATATAGGATCAGAAGCGACAAAGACAGGAGGAAAGTTGAGATATCAATCTCAGAAAATGGAAAAGAGAGGCTTCTGAAGTATCAGAAAATGCAACAGTCAATGACAGAGAAACTTGAGAAGTCACTAAATATTGAAGATATGAGTGCATTCTCTAGAATTATTTCAACTATGGTAAAGGTACTGGGCAATCTGGAGAAAACGGATAGTGAATAAGTGTCTCTTGATGAGAATCGAGGTAACGAAATTAATAAAAGAATGCAATCCACAAGTCACCCTTATCTAATAACGGTCGCAATTGTAATGGGGGTGCTAATGGGTGCTCTCGACAATCTTATTGTAACAACCGCAATGCCAGCCATAGTTGGCGCGTTACACCAGCCCAATGGTCTTGCTTTCCTGATTGATGCTTATATTACTTCATCCGCGATCGGGATGGTTATATTTGGGAAACTTTCCGACCACTTCAGTAAGAGAATAATTCTTCTGGCAACATTAGTTATCTTCATCATAGGTTCAATCTTGGCAGGATTGAGTCAGAATCTACCAGAATTGATTGGGTTCAGGGCAGTTCAGGGTCTTGGAAGCGGTGGATTTCTGCCCGTAGGACTCGCAGTGATTGCAGTGGTTCTACCTCCAAGTGCACGGGCTAAACTGACTGGTGCTGTAACCAGCTTCATTGGGATTGCCATTGTGGCTGGCCCTGAAATTGGAGCATTCATCGTTGATACGACAAGCTGGAGATGGGTTTTTTATGTGAATATTCCGTTCGGCATAGTCTCTTTCATTCTTGTATGGTTTTTACTGAGCCCACTAAAACCCAGTTTGCGTGGAAAGTTTGATTATTTGGGTTCCATTCTTCTTGTTTCATGGGTCTCACTTCTGACATTCCCCTTAATAGAAATGGCATATTCCGGATGGTCCCTGAGAGATCCCATGACTATTGCCTTTTTTGTATTCGGCCTGATATTATTGGCCTTCTTCTTGCTAGTGGAAATGCAGGTTGCGGAAGAGCCGGTTATACCTCTCAGAATGTTCAGGCATAAAACGATAGTTTCAGACAGTTTTCTTAGTTTCTTTCGTGGCGGAGTTCTTTTTTCCCTTAGCACATTCATCGCCATATTTGTAACGGAGGTTCTTTTCGGGACATCAAATATGCTCAGAAACGTTCTGTACGGTTTCGTCGTTCCAATGGTGATGGGGTCAATGCTTGGAGGGATTTTATTGCCAAAGCTATCTTACAGGTTTTTTTGCATTGTCGGGACGATTTGCATGGCACTGGGGTTTCTGCCCCTTCTAAAAATGTCGCCGAGTATACAACCCTATATATTTGTGGGCCCATTTCCTGTCTTAGGCTTGGTGGAGGGGCTGATCCCCATAGGCTTTGGCATTGGATTTACGATGGCTGCCACAACTCTTTCGGCGCAGTACTCAGCAGAACCACGTGATATTGGTGCGTCAAGTTCTATTGTACAATTTATGGGCAATATGGGAGGAAGCGTTATCCTCTCTATCCTGACTGCATTTATCTATTCTAGATATAAAGAACTGGACTTGATGAGCCATGTGACTTCTACGAATCCAGGCAAATACGGAATTAATGCCATAGCAATGTCTTCTGCTATACAGGAATCTTTCCTCATTCTGTTCATTCTGTCCTCATTCACTATAATTTCGGCATTCTTCATCTATGGCCGTCTTCCACACATGTCTCGTGAATTTAAAGATAAAACCCAGAAACCGTAGATATAACGGGTGTTTTGCGGTAACTATTGCAATTGGGTTTACACATTCCATCTTGGACTTGATTACACCTATAATAAAGTCTGGTCGAGCCCATTTACAGATATAAATGAGTCTTGCTTTCTTATGAGTAAAAAGAGGATTTGACGATTTAGCTAACAAGCTCACAGTCAACATCAAGTTAATTATTAGTTCCACCATATGCAACACTAAATCTCCGCACCATCCTCAAATTAATTCAACGTTCCAGAACCATGTTTATCTTAGGGAGAAATTGAACTTAGGGCATTTCCCTTACGAAATGATTTTAGTTCCCGTTCTGTACTTTAATAATCCCGTTGGCAAATGAAAGCAATTCTGACAAATCGGCCTTAATCCTGTATTTGACTGATAATTGACCCTTTTTGTTCAGCGAAGGCTCTTTTTCTATTATTCCTGCAACAACCAGGATGTTCAAATGTTTTTCGATTGACGAACGATGCCTGTTGAGTTTTTCTGCAATCTCTCCAGGATTTGCAAATCCATTGGAAATTGAGTCCAGAATTTTAAGTCTTACAGAAGATGCAAGAGCTGAAAATAATTTCTCCTCACTGGTGTAATCTCTCATGCAGTTTACCTTTTCTTTCTCATGCCTTATAGCGATTTCGGTTATAATTATTACCGAAAGGTGAAAAATTCTCACAAAATAGCTGGAAAATGTGATATATAAAAATCCAATCCAAAGATGATATTCATGAAATACGAACTTAGTTCTAACCTAAATCTAATGTGCCTCAAATCTCTCAAAGGTCCTCTAACTGCTGAACAGACGTTTGATCTGCTGGAGAATAATCTCTCCACACTAAAGAAGAAAAAGTTCTATGGGTTATCGAAACTGGAAAATAACAAACTAACTTATTTAGCGTGTGTTAAAATTGAAGATGGCGATAATATAAACGCCCCCGGACTCCAGGAAGTAGATTTACCAAAAGGAAAATATGTCAGAGAAAGAATTGCAGACTGGAAGAAAAACCTGGGTCAGATACCGTTAATCATCGATAAAGTATCTGCTGATAATTTAGTTGATCCTGAAAGGTACATTATTGAATTCTATAGGAGCGAGAAAGAACTTTTTCTGTTGATACCAATCGAATGACTTGCTTCTACCCTCCTTCATAAATTAAAAACCGAGTTTTGCACAAATATTCATGAGGACCTTGCAAAATATCTGCAGTTATAAGATTACTACAGTTTACAGTAACTTTATGAATTCCTCTACAGTAAGATCGCACTGCCTAATTATTGCTCTGAGAGTGCCCTTTGGCAATTCATCATGGTTTGGAATTGCCACCCTCTTTCCATCTGATTCCCTCTTCAGTATCATATGACTTCCAACCTGTCTCCTGAATCTAAATCCAACTTTAGAGAGAGCTTTCACGGTATCTTTTCCAGAAATAGAGGGAAGTTTAGGCATTGAGTTCAATGTTTCCAATGATATCAATATCGTGGGGAATGGCCTCTCCATCTGCATTCATGTCGTCAATGTTTGACATGGCCTCTTCTACCGTGCGCCCGTCAGATATGCACCCAGGCAAAGCTGGAACTGTAACCACATATATTCCATCTTCATCCTTCTCCATGACTACTGTAAATCGCATTACTTTTATAATAGAATAATAGGTATAAACCTTTGCGCTTCAGTTGAAACTCTGAGTGACCCAATAGTCTCTCAATATGTTGAATAAATCCGGTCGGGCCAATAAATATAATATCTTGAAGATAATTATATTTTTCAATGCTTAAACTTTCCTCTCATATTGTATTTTCAAGAGAAAATCTATTGATTAGAATCCAAAATAATGTTTATTAAACTTACTATAACATATATACCATGGGTCAAGAAATCCAGATGGACGTTAAAGATGTGAGACTCATTGTTGAAAGGCACCTTAAAGATTTGGATATAGAAGGACCAGCTAGGATTGCATCCGCAAAATTAAATCAGGGTTATTGGGATGTTGTTGTCTATTCAAGAGATATAGAAATAGGCGATAAAAAACAAAAAGCAGGCATAATTGCCGCATTGGTAATCAATGATACCACGCATATTGTAATATGACATTATCACTTTCATTAACTAGATCTCAATTTCTATCCTGGAAGGAATATTTATAGAAAGATCTTATTTGGTGCAGAATTAATCCTCGAAAATATTCATTTCACCTAATCGGTGAGAGTTAACTGGAATACACAATTTAGAAAAAGGAAGGGTGTGTTATCAGCAAACGGCAGATGCAGTTTTTCACCGAGTTCTGTGTCTGTTACTCTTACCCCGCATACTTCACTTTTAGTTGCTCCCGCTCTTGCTTAACGGAATAGCTTTTTTCTCCACGCGCTCTTCGTGCATTTTAGATTTCAAGAAAAATCCAGTATTTATCCACGCATAAACCCACAATATATTCAGTGCAGCCGATATTCCGACAAACGCCCATAACAGCACTGGAAACTTTGTGAAACCCAAAAGCCTTACAGTGGATGTCGCAAAAAGCCCCAGTGGGAATCCATATGCCCATACGCTAAGTGTTCCTTTAGCCGGTTTCATGAATATCAGTATTAGGACTACAAGGAAATTCCAGACTTCAAATCCCCAGAGAAGCACTGAAAGAAGTTCAACGGTCGGCATTGAAAGTGTAATGTTATCAATCACGCGAAATCCAGAAATTGAAAATAAGTTAATAATTATGAGACTTGCTATTCCCACAGGCAGCATTGTTGTTGGGAGTGTACCCCGTTCCTTCGTTGCGACGTGTCCAGCTAATGCAAGTGATCCGATAAAGATGTACAGGAAGAAGAATATCCCCAAGCCCATCAAAACGAGAAAATACATTGCCTGTGCCTCTAAACCTCCATAGAATCCCATCAGAGGGGTTGCCAGGAAGACGCTTGTTCCGATTGCAAGTGGCGGGATAACTATGGCATAATTCATCTCACGCGGATCTATTTCCTTCGTATAGAGTCTGTATCCAAGAAGGACGCCTAGAACGAGTGCAAAGAGATATTCACCATAGAAATTTACTGCAGAAAGATTCGCTGTCCAGCTTGACAACCCAAAAAAGTATATGAGCTGATAATTTGCAACAAAACCAATAATAGGTATAAGGGCCGTGAAACTCAGCCTAGTAAGATTGTTCCAATGTGAAAAGACCCTGTCCCTTAGGACGAAAGCTCGCAATACCCAGATAGAAAAGATCACTATAAATATAGCAATTCCAAATAAAGAAAGGCCTTCTGCAATATAATTGTACCAGAAGCTTTTCGTCTCTCCAAAAGCAAGGATGTAAACCTGAGCAAGCGCAAGCGTAGATATCGCCATCCCAAACCATTCCGAACCAAAGAGGTTCAATATACTTTTTCTCATTCTATCTTTCCTCTGTTATTGTGCAGCATAAAATCCTTTACCACTTAAGGATCTCCATTGAAGCGGTCAAGGCTTTGTTACCTGTGACAAATCTTGTAAGATACAATGCATCTTCCATCTCTTCCTTAGTTCCGCCTTTTCTGAAAAACTGAACCAGGTAAGTCTTTGCACATTCCTCATACCTTATTGAAACGCTATCAGCAAACGCCATGAGGAAAATATCCTTCTGATCAACCGCAAAAGGCGATAGAAGTTCAGCCTTCTCCTTGAGATGCTCCTCAAATAATCCGAATGAGATTGAGGAAAGAGCGACCAGATTCTGGGGAGGCGATGTTAGCCCAGATTCGGTTTGAAGCTGACTGAGAATTTTCTTTAATTCCGAGCTTCCCGTGGATGATTTTCCTCGCTCCATTACTATCGGCTTTATCGCGTCCATGACCGACATAGTTGAGGACATTAGTACCATCTTTGCAACTTTTATTGAATCAAGTATTTCCAGCATTCCTGCATTAAATTTCCTTGCAAGCCTAAAGTGTATCATAGCAGAGTCTGCCTGACCATTTACCAGGGAAACTGAAAGCGCCGTCAGGGCCAGCATCTTTTTTTGAAGAGCCGTTCTACCAAGATACATCGTCATGTTTTCTCTGAATTGTTCCTTAGCCATTTCAACATTGTGACGCCCAAGAAGTTTTATAACCTCTGGCATTCCACCAAGCGTGGACTTCGCAAACCGTTCTATTTCTTCCATTTCATCCGTCATGAAAGGCACATAATACCACCTTACTAAACAATATCTGGCAAAAATTTACTGCGCAGTTATTAACACGCAGCAAAAATTGTGGTTCAATCGCCATAGTATAAGTGCCGGTTTGCTCACTCAGAGCATACAATCACGGGATTTCGTCCAGGATCACTTCAAAATCTACATCATATATCCCAAATTCAGGAAGCAACGCCCTTGCATAATTTCTTACTTCTCCACATTCTTCACCCACTATGTGAATAGTAAATCGTCTCGCGCCTGTAGTGATTATAAGTTTCTTTATGCGTTTCTCTTTCTTTGCAAATTCTACAAACTCATCGATTCTATCTGCGGGCACGTTGAAATTTATTGCTGCCCTGCAACTAAGTCCGATCTTCGAATAATCAATGTTAGCATTGCATCCCTTAAGGATACCCCTTTGTTTTAGCAGGTTCATTCTATCTCTTACTGTCCAGAGATTTTTTCCTGTTTTCTTAGCTATTTCATTGTATGTCATAGTGCAATCTTTTTCAATGATATCCAGGATATCATAATCGAGCTTGTCCAACTTAAATGATCTCACTTAAAGTAGATATTAACAGCGTATAAATTGATTCGTGACTTGCAGTGTTAACTTGGCAAAAGGCACACAAATAATTATTCAGTGGTAAAACTGCAGCAAATTCAATAAATATGTATAAAAAATGCCGTGAAATCTTTGCCCTTACAGTCTTGTACACAACACTTCAAGATACGGCCAAGAGATGAGTTGCATTAAGTTGGCTTTAATGGATGTATCCGGCATTAAATAATGTAAATGCAGTAAACGAATATTAAACCCGTTGGAATAAGGAATCCATCACGAGCTTGAGGAAGTTAAAGAATCATGCAAGTAAAAAAGTCTAAGCTATCTGTTTATCTTGATACGCTATTAAAAGATCAATCAAAGAAAGAAAAAGCTAACGATATCATTGATAAGTACATAGACGCATTAAGGAATGGATATAATTACAGCTATCTGAAGCAGGTCGAAAAAGTCCAGTCATACGTATTTGATCTATTATTTGAGATAGCCACCGCAAGAATAGCAATTTCAAAGAAATTTCGCAACTGGAATCGATTATGGGTCGATAAGTACCTGGCAAGTTACTCTACCCCAGAATCTATTGCTGAATATAGGACGAAGCGACTTGATGGATTTGAAGTTCTTGACTTAGGCTCCGGATCAGGCATCCAGGATCTAATTTTCTCAGAACATACAATAAAGACAATTGGGGTGGAAAAGGACCCTGTAAGATACCGCTTTTGCCAACTCAATGCACAGGAGTTCGAAGGCAACGAAACAAAGTTTATTCAGGGTGATGCTTTGGAATTAAATCCAGAAAAGATTGTTAACGAAAGAACTGTAATTTTTTCAGATCCAGCGCGACCAGTGAGCGAAATGGAACGCTCTCTTCAGACGCTTATACCTTCTCCCATAGCCGTTTATAAGATCTTCAGAGACTATTCTTTAAATTTTGCCTTTGATCTTCCCCCCCAAATACATAAAGAGAGAATAACCATAGATGGCGAGACTGAGTATATATCGATAGACGGGAATCTTAATCGTCTCACTCTGTACACAGGAAAAATCTCAAATGGAAAGAGTTCGGCTGTAATGCTGCCATCTGGCAGAAGTATTCGTGGTGAACCAATGAATTTTCAGGGAATAGAAGGTGAGCTCCAAGAGTATGTTTTGTTACCGGACATTTCAGCCTCTTATGCCGGCTTGATGCATAAAATTGAGGAACTTTACCCTGTTACGTTTTTGGCTTCCGATAAAAGGAGAGTACTATTTACGTCAAATGAAAGAATCCCTGAATTTTTCGGAGAACAATATCTTGTCCTTGGAACTACAAACGACTTGTTTGATCTCAAAATATACAGGGAAAATGATGTAGGAAAGGTGTTTCCCAGGTTCGAGCTGGATGACAAAGAATATTACGAGATTAAAAATAAGATCGAGGGAGGGCTTAAAGGGACAAATAACCTATACATATTCAAGCAAAAAAATCAGTATATACTTTGTTTAAAGGTATAACAAGCTAAAAGAACTCCTCTTTGAAACTTGAATACAATAACGACCGACATATTTTATTTTCCTGAATTAGAAATGAAAATTTAACTGGTTTCTGGACATTTATCTTTTTATAGATGTAAGAATTACAATGAGAAAAAATGTTAGAACTATATTCAAAAGCAAAGTTACCTACTGCTTATGGTTTATTTGATATTTATGCTTTCAAATGGGACGGAGATGACAAGGAAAATGCCGTCCTTGTAAAAGGAGACATAATGGGTCAACAAGACATACCCGTTAGGATACACAGCGAATGCCTCACTGGAGACGTCTTTAGTTCTCAAAGGTGTGATTGCCATGACCAATTGGTTCATTCACTTTCTTATCTTGGCTCTCAACCGAAAGGTCTGCTAATATATTTGAGGCAGGAAGGACGGGGCATAGGACTCCTTAACAAGATAAAAGCATATAGTTTGCAGGAGATGGGTTACGATACGGTTGAGGCTAATTTGATGCTTGGTTTTCCTGCTGACACAAGAGATTATTCCTTTGCCGTTGAAGTACTGAAGTACTTCAAGCTACACTCGATTAAACTTTTAACAAATAATCCGGACAAGATTGAATTTCTTGAGAAGAACGGTATTACTATTTCTGAGAGGATCCCAATTTTAAGTAAGCCCACTCCTTATGACAAATTCTACTTAGAAACAAAGAAAATTAGGATGCGCCATCAGATATAGCCTTTGGATTCTTCTTTTTTTGAAAATAAAATTTCATCAAGGAGCCAAAATAATTAGCCTTTTGAGCATTATAGCAACTGATGAGATCTGTGCCTAAATTTGAATCTAAACTGGAATCTAACACAGCAAGATGTAGAATTAAAGATGAAGGTTTCTGGCAAATGCATCCTCTCCGTACAAAGTGATAGGCCCCTCAAAGAAACAGTGATCGAAGAGTGATTCCCAATCGCTGATTTCTTCTCGCATCATTACTGCCCTTTTAGGAACCGAATCCGGAGGAATAACTTTCCACCCTGAAGCTGGATCATCCACATAATCAGTTTCCAGTAAAAATCCTCCGTTGCATTTGCTAACTTCTCTTACATTGGTCCTTGTGGCAAGTACAGATTTCTGTATTTTGGTTTCTAAACATACATCAAGAGGACCTGCATGATGTTTTACAATCTTATCCATTCTAATACCCGTATCCAGAGCCATCTTCTCAAGTTGTTTATAATCTTCAGGGCTTAGATCCTCCGTATGAAGAATTAGTGGGCAGTTTAAGTCTTTGCATATGGACATGGCATAAATTATGACCTCGTTTGAAACTTCCGTTACATTTTCTGATACCGGAAAGTGAGGCCTCCCAATCTCGCCGATAGCATTAGCCTTTCCTTCCAGAATATACTTTGCAGCAAGATCGATTCCAGCCTTCATGTATTCCATAGGGTCCACTCCGTGATCAGTAAAAAGAAAGTAATCCAAAGGATATGGGCCTAGGGTCACTACCACATCCAGTGGCATCTCAGATCTTATGATTTCGGACATTTTTATTGTTTGATCGTATATAGCTTCATATCTATTGGATAAAGGCCCTAAATCCTCAGGCAAGTTAACCAGATTAAATGCATTCCCTCCAGCCTTAATAAACATATTTACGGCACCCAAAAAACGCCCATTTGAGCGCAGGTGCATGTGATTGTCAAACAAGAGATAGTTCTTGTGAGATTTATCGTGAATAGTTGACATTAGTATGGTAGTTGTTGATAGTATTCAAATTTCTTTATCCCCCCATGTTCCTCAGTAGTCTGTAATCAAAAAAAACTAGGAATAAGAACGGAAACCTAAAACTTCACGAACAGTGCTCTCACAGCTCAAAACTTTATATGAAGTTGATAATTTTAAGTTTTATATAGTATCGTATTATGTTCTGAAAGATGATACAGATCGTCTCACTAACGAAATCTTACAAGAAGAACCAACCTTCTGCTGTCAAAAATCTCAGCATTGATATCGATGATTCAGAAATAGTTGGATTTGCCGGCCTGAATGGTGCAGGCAAAACTACGACAATTAGGGTCGCGTGTGGCATCATCTTTCCTTCTTCCGGCAGAGTGAGTATAGACGGTAAGGACATAGTGAAGGAAAAAGTGGAAGCTTCAAAGAACATAGGGTGGGTACCAGAACTTCCAAACTTTGAACCCAACGGCAAAGCAATACCACTCCTGAAGTATTATGCTGGATTCTATGGCATTTCTCCATCCGATGCAGAATCAAAGGCAGAGGAACTACTCAAGAGATTCTCCATATGGGATAGCAGAAAGAAGAAGCTTAAAGATTATTCACAAGGTATGAAGAAACGATTCGCGATAGCGGCAGCACTGATGGGAGATCCTAAAAACTTTCTTTTCGATGAAACACTTAATGGTCTGGATCCGGAAGGCGTGAGAGACATGAGAAATCTCATGATATCACTTAGGAATGAAGGAAAAGCTGTCTTCCTTTCCTCGCATATTCTCAGCGAGCTAGAAAACGTAGCTGACAGGATTGCCATAATAAGGAGGGGTGAATTGATAAAGGTTCTGGAGAGATCTGAACTCTCAAATCTAGGAAGTGCGTTCATAGAGATAAACGTCCAGAATCCAGACAACAAGGTTGAGTCTATGTTAGAACTTTACGGAAAGGTTGAGAGAAGTGGCAATCTCTATTACGTGAGGGATCTTAAGATCAGTGCAAGCGAGGGATACAAGATAAACCAAGCTCTCGTATCGAACGGGTACAACGTTATATCAATGTCGATTAAGAACGAAGGTCTCGAAGACTATTTCCTGAATTTGGTAGGTGCTGGAAAATGAGAGATTTCCTATACGACCTAAAAAGAACGCTTACGGGTAAATTCACAATAATCATGATCGTTTTGGTCATACTCCTGAGCGTTGCTGTAGCTTTTTTGGTGATCGCTCCTTCAACGCCTTCTTCTGCTCCACCTTCGGCGGTATCTCATGTCCTTCCGGACATATATCCAATTAAGGGAGGATATAAAATCGTCGACTATGCCATCAACGGTTACGGCCAACCGGTCCCTAATCTTGCCGTCAGTTCTTACGTTTATAATTTTTCTGGTAGTTCATCTTCTAGAACTATATTGCAGCGTTTCAATGGCACTACTGATAGTTCTGGATTCGTCTCTTTTACATACAAAACAAGCATGAGCGCAGTAAATTACTCTTACAGTGCAGATTATCAATATGGATCGGTAACTGGCAATAGCACTGCTCTCTTTGAGATCATTTACGTCTCTTCAATTGGAAACAATGTTACGTATTTTTCTCCAGGTGTTTATTTCTTCAATGGCGGATCCCATAGTAACAAAAGCCTATCACCTGATTATCTATACGTGATTCCAGTTTCAAGTACAACATCAAAAGAACCTACGAATTTCCTTATATATTATGCTGGACCAAACTCAACTGCGACACCGACTATGAAGGTTTACTTCAATTACACTAATGATTTCTCCCCTTCTACCGAATCCAATTCAAACATGACCTATCTTAAAACTATTTCTGGAAAGAATACCTCTATCGTAACAGTTCCATTAAACAGTAGCGCAAATAACAAGGAGATTAATGTTGGAATATTTGCGGCTAATGATTCTCTTATGGGCACGGGTTTCACCCCATATTCTGTGACTAATTCGGATTTAGTTGTAACGTCCTTACTTCAACTCCCTTACGAATTCTTAATTCCTATATTGGGAATATTCTCTGCCTATTTCTATTACAGCAAAGACAAAGCTTCGGGAGTGTTAGAATCCATAATCGTCCGACCTGTTACGAAGGGGAGGGTATTTGCGTCCAGATTTACGGCGGGAGTAATATCTTTCTTTGTTGCGCTCATCGTCTCGCTCGGCTTTGTTGATCTTATTGTTTTTCATTATACGGGATCTGCACTTTCTTCTGGAAACTTCTTTAGTATATTTTTAAGTTATCTTGCGACTGCTGTAGCTTACTCAGGCATTATTTACCTTATATCGCAATTCGTAAAATCTCAGGGTGCGATAATTGGCATAGGAATAGGGCTGTTCTTCCTCCTTGCACTCTTCTGGGGGGACATAGCTATTTTATTGGCTTTTGTTCTACATGTAAATCTGGCAGTTCCAGGCGCTTACAAGATAGTTATTGCTCTTTCGTCAATTTCACCGTCTTTCATTCCAACAATGAACAATTACCTTATGACAGGTACATTACTTAATGACGGTGTTTCATTAGGTGCTCTTCTGTTCATCGGATTAGTATGGGCAATAATTCCAGCAGTCATTTCATTTTTCCTTGCCAGATCCAGGGATTAATTCACAAATAATTTTACATTTTTTAGCGATTCAATTTTTTTCTTCAAAAACAAAATATGATTAGGCCATTATGCATGGCGGAGTGTGTTCATAGACCACAGTTTCTTTGGATTTGCGAGATCGGGAGTTCTCAACGATAATGTAGAGTACCCTGCACTTCTAATTCCCGACAGAGATATTTCATGCAATAACTCTGGACTAAGTGTACTTGGAGAGAAACGGATTTCTGCTATGCAGTTTGTTATGCTATTGAAGGGCAATTCTACTAATTCTTTGATTCCGCAAGAAGATTATGTAATAATACCAAACGGATCACAATTGCTACTTAAGGCAAGGGACATTATCAATACGATTAACGCAGCGCGGGATAAGTACGGATACTCTAAATTGGTATATCTTCAGGGAGTCTCTGATCCTTACTTGCTCCCAATACTTGTTTACATGGGAGTATCTCTCTTTGACAGCAGTTTGTTTGAGTTACGCGGATTGAAAGGCGAAAGGTTCACACCCATCGGTATAGTGAAAACGAACTCCGACGTAAGCCAGGAAAATGTTAATTTCTGTAATAACCTCCTCAGATCTGTTTCTACTTCCATAGCAAATGGTACGTTGAGAGACGTAGTTGAAAGATTCCAATTCTCAAACAAGGCAAGCGAGATATTGAGAATTCTGGATTCTAAATTCTACAGCACATCTGAGCAGTTTTTTCCTAGAAGAACTCCAAGGATCTCGGCATCATCCTTAGATTCACTAAACAGACCTGATCTGGTTCGTTACAGAGAGTATATATCAAAGAGTTATCGTAAGCCTGAAGACAGGAATATAGCCTTGCTTCTGCCCTGTTCTGCTAGAAAGCCATACTCTAGCTCTAAGAGTCACAAAATGATCATTAACGCTCTTGGAAAACTGAGACAGTTCGTGCATGAAGTGATCGTCACATCCCCAGTAGGTCTCGTCCCAAGGGAATTGGAAGCCACATATCCACCTGGATTTTATGACATCCCAGTCACTGGAAATTGGTTTGAAGAGGAAAAACAGATGATAAGCTCAATGCTAGGTTCTTTCTTTAAAAACAACAACTATACGCGTGTAATATCATTTGTCACTGAGGATCTTAGTTTCATAGAGAAATTCCTTCCAACGAGAAATGTCTTCATAAGGTGGGACAAATCCAGCAACGCGTCTCTTGATGAACTGGTAAGCACTATAAGGGAGATAATAAGTGCAGAAAATCTTCAACCAATACGACATAATTTTACGCTGGAAAGGTACATTCAGATAGCAACGTATCAATTTGGTGAATGGATCGTGCCATACTTAAAGGAAGCAAAGATAAAAAGGATCTATAACAGCGATATGTTGATGCTTAACGGTGATCCTATCTTAGTCTACAATGAAAGGCTCGGAAAATTTACCATCAACAAACGTTCTGCACAGTGGTTTTTAGAAAATAAAAAATTCTGCGTGGAAATAGACGATTTCAAACCAACTGCTAATGTCTATCCTGTCGGAATACTTGGCGCGACGGAAGATATCAGGCAGGAAGACGAGGTAGTTCTGTATCACGGAGGAGAAGTAAGAGGGGTTGGTATAACCAAGATGCCGATAAATGCTATGCTACAGTTAAAAAAAGGAACTGCTGTAAAAGTAAGAAATTAAAATATTATAAAATTATTTATTAAATGTTTATAGTTTTTTCATTTTGTGCTTCTCAACCTGATAAGCAGATATCGCGGTCGCGGCTACAATCAGAACGAATAGTTACCTCCATAGGAAGAAGGCACGGCCCAAGATTTTGCTCAATTTTGGATGTCGCTAAAAGAGCGTGGAATATAAGGTAGAATATTTTCACCCTAATAAATATAAAGTAAGAGAGATGATCCTTAGGATAGTAAGCCATAATGACTATACAACACCAGAACCTGGTAATAGACGCTTCCAAGCTCTGATAAAAACCGAAATAACGGCTTAAGATCAACGGATAACATAGCGTTGGTAGATGTATTTTATAGTTATTAGCAATTATAGAATAATTGAAAGACCAGTTAATCCTAATAAAAAACGCAACAATAGTAACACAGAACGAGAGAAGAGAGATTACACGAGGTAACATTGCTATCAGTAACGGCAGAATAGATTATATTGGAGACGAAGAAAGAGATGCTGAGATAACAATAGATGCGACAAACAAGATCGTCATACCTGGATTCATAAATACACACTGTCACGTCGCTATGACCCACCTTCGTGGAAAGCTTGATGATATCAAACTTTCTGAATTTTTGGAAAGAACATTCAAAATGGATGCGGAAAGGAGCAACGAGGGATTACAAAATTCGTCATTACTGGGCGCTTTCGAAATGCTAAACTCAGGAATTACCTCTTTCCTTGACCTTTATTACTCTGAAGACGTGATTGCGAAGGCAGTTAAAGAGTCTGGCATAAGAGGATTTTTGGCCTGGAACACGCTTGATAGCGATAAGACGACGCAGAAGGGCGATCCTTTATCAAATGCAGAGCATTTTATAGAGTCCACAAGAGATATGGAGCGGGTATACCCATCAGTAGGAGTTCAGGGCGTATATGTTGCTTCAGATGAAGTGTATTTGAAAGCGAAAGAGATTTCTGAAAGATATAATACAATTATCCATGGCCACCTCTCTGAGACCAGGGAAGAAGTGTATAATTTTGCTAAAAGTCACAACGGAGAACGCCCAGCAGAACATCTTGGCAAGATAGGGTTTCTTAATGATCGTTTCATAGCAGCACATTGTGTCTGGCTTACACTGAGAGAAACAAAGGAACTGGGCAAAAACAGAGTTGGTGTGTCATGGAATTCTATAAGCAACGAATTTCTAGGAACCGGGGGCATACCACCGATACCAGAGCTGAGGGATAACGGTGCGATAGTTTCGCTTGGAACAGACAGCAGTGCAAGTAACAACTCGCTCGATCCATTCCAAATAATGAAGTTTTCCGCTCTTTCACTTAAAAATGACAGATGGGATCCATCTGTAATAAAGGCACAAGACGTATTTGATATGACAAACATAAATGCAGCGAGAAGCCTCAGAATGCCTGATCTCGGGTCCGTGGAAGTTGGAAAACTAGCAGATCTGGTTCTATTAGACCGCCAGAATCCAAAGCTTTTCGGAATGTCTGATAGTGAGATCATATCTGGAATTGTTTATTCTGCGGACTCTTCCTGTGTATCTGACGTCATTGTAGATGGGGAATTAATAAAGATGGACCATAAACTTCTCAAGTTCGATCCTGAATACTTTGTAGGGAAGGAATTCGTGTAACGGGACCTGTAAAATTGCAGATAATATTTAAATATAGAATATATACCTCTTTGATAATATGAGTTGGCAAGAAGCTGAAGTAAGGGAGTTAAAAGTTGGCAGGTATATGCTGATTGATGATGCTCCTTGCAAGATAGTTGAGATTACAATGTCAAAACCTGGCAAACATGGCGAAGCTAAGGGAAGGATAGTAGCCATAGGAATTTTCGATAGCCAAAAGCGGAGCGTAGTGTACCCTGTTAAGCACAAGGTAAAGGTCCCGATAATAGAAAAGAAGAATGCACAGGTTCTTTCAGTAACTAACAAAGAGGCCCAACTGATGGATTCTGAAACATTCGAAACTTTCTTAGTTCCACTTTCTGATGAGGAACTTGGGAAAGTTACCCCAGGAACGGAGGTATCTTATTGGGAAGCGATGGGAAAACGAAAGATCATGCTTCAGAATTGAGTGATCTTTTCTCTTTTAGAAAAATTGCTGATGCAAACTCGTCATATGAAAACGCGAAATATGTAATATTCGGCGTTCCATTTGATGGAACCTCTTCCTTTCGCAGAGGATCTCGGCTTGCTCCCGAGAGTATCAGACTTGCTTACAATAATTTGGAATCCTACGAATTTGGTTATGAGGTAGACTTTACTTCCTCAAGAATTTGCGATCTCGGGAACCTTTCTGTGGGAGAAGACGCATCAGAAGTTGTAGATTCGGTCCAGGCTGTAACGCAGACGATTTTTTCTGACGGGAAAATACCCATAATGCTGGGTGGAGAACACTCAGTAACAGTAGGCGCAATCAAAAATCTCAAAGACGCTATGATGATTATAATAGACGCACATTCCGATTTCAGGGATGAATACATGGGCAATCCACTCAACCACGCGTGTGTTACACGAAGAGCTCTAGAAGTCTTAGGAAAGAATAAGATCTGTTCCATTGGAACCAGATCGGTTTCAAAAGAAGAAAGAGAAAGCGAGTCGTGGAACGATGTAACTTTTATACCTGCTGCTAGAGTCAAGAAAGAAGGAATTGACAGAATAATAGAGGAAATTGATAATTCAGCTGACAGGATATATTTTTCTATTGACATAGATGGAATCGACCCGGCTTATGCACCTGGGGCAGGGACGCCAGAGCCTTACGGCCTTATGGACACGGACGTAAGATCACTGATTGACCATTTCTCAGAAAGAATCATTGGATTTGACATAGTCGAGATTACACCTGTTTACGATAATGGAAATACATCTATGCTTGCTGCCAAATTGATACAGAATTTCATTGCAAGCAGAGAACAAAAAAGCAAAACATGATTACTATTTTTCCAGCACAGGAAAAATACTATAGTAATTTTAAAATGTGAAAGATCAGAGGCCTATCTTTCCGGCAATTTCCTTGCCTTTAGTAACTTCTATTTTGCACGGGGTCGGCAACTTTATGGAAGCCTTGTGAAGCGCTTCCCTTAAAACGCTCGCCTTATCTACAGTCGTTCTTCCGACCATGATTATATCTCCAAATTTCACTCTTGCAGCAGTTCCGACGGGTCTGCCGAATGCAGCCCTCATTCCACTTGAAATTCTGTCTGCTCCAGCCCCAGTTGCCATCTTGTGCTCACGAATAACCTGATGAGGATAGGGTCTTATTTGAAGGTAATACCCTGTTTCCCCGGTAGCCTCTATCATTTTCCTATTAACAGATACCCTTGCAGCTTCAAGTGCGGTGTGGCGAATCTGGCATGATTCCTTGGCGATTAACCTCAATTCAATCTCAAAATCTTTCTTTTGGTTACCCTGAACGAAATTTGTGATCTTGGAGTAGGGTACTCCCCCCATGAACTCACGCCTCGTGTAGGCTGGACCACTAATCTTTGTGTACATTCTGGCAGGTTTTGTGACCATTTCTATCTTCCTGTGTAGCTTTTCTCAATATATATAGTAATTGGTGCTGTGCAACGGATAACTTACTGGCTAACATTGGATGGCTTCTTTTTGAGTTCTCTAGCGTTGATAAATTTGAAGGATATATCCTAAGCGAAGATCATAACCTGACTTAGAATCCGTTTGAATAAAACGCATCTAAAAAATGATCTTTGATCAAGATCTACTTCCATGATGAAAATAATGCAATAAGTGAAATTATTATATTTAGTATAATAATACTTAACAATGGAAAAGAAGAAGCTTATCGACGTGGCACATGTTTCTGCGCGTGGATCCTCGTTTAGAATTACATTGCCGAAGAAGATTGTCAAAAGGTTAGGTCTTAAAGACGAGGATATTGTTGGATTCTATGATGATGATGGGGTGAAGCTTAGCCGAATGGACTGATTTCAAATTTGCAAATCATCTCGAACTTGAAAATGTACTCCAGCCACACCTTCTAAAAAAGAAAATTAAGTAATATTCTCAGCTCGTCCATTATTCTTTTTCTTGAGTCTGACCAATTATTTTCCCTTGATGCATTGTTGTGACATCCTCTCCCAGCTAACGCAGGGGGCTTCCCGTTTCAGCGATCGGAGTTACCATTGCTGGCAGAGCTCCAATCTCCACGGGCGTGAATTCGGGAGTGCCCCTCCCT